>NZ_BANB01000171.1 GCF_000964365.1 Acidisphaera rubrifaciens HS-AP3
CCTCACCGACACCGGCCCCTATGCGCCGGAGGGCGCGGCGATCGGCCGGCGCGCGCTGCGCAACGCCTCCCTCGGCTACCTCGCGGCGGCCGATGCCGCGGACGGTGCGGCGCGGGCGCGCGCGCAGTTCGACGCCGGGCGCAACATGACCGACGTGCTCGCGGCCCTCGGCGTGCTGTCGCGCCTCGACACGCCGGCGCGGGCCGAGGCCTTCGCCCGCTTCTACGACCGCTGGCACGCCGATCCGCTCGTGCTCGACAAATGGTTCGCGCTCCAGGCGGTCTCGCCGCTGCCGGACACGATCGCGCGGGTGCGCGCGCTGATGCGCCACCCCGATTTCGACCTGCGCAACCCCAACCGCGTGCGCGCCCTGATCGGCAGTTTCTGCGCCAACCAGGTGCATTTCCACGCCGCCTCCGGCGAGGGCTACGCGCTGCTGACCGACACCATCCTCGCCCTCGACCCGCTCAACGGCCAGGTGGCGGCGCGCATGGTCACGCCGCTCGGCCAGTGGCGGCGGCAGGATGCGGCGCGTCAGGGGCTGATGCGCGCGGCCCTCGAACGCCTCCTCGCCGTGCCGACGCTCAGCGCCAATGCGCGCGAGATGGTCAGCCGCAGCCTCGGCTGAGCAAGGGGCGGACGGCTGAGACGAAACGGGCGGAGACCGCGATCTCCGCCCGCCTCGCCGTTCGTCGGGGAAGCGTGCTTACCGCGCCGCGGCCTTCGCCACCGCCCGCTTCGCCATCACGCCCACCAGATGCGCCCGGTATTCGGCGCTGCCGTGGATGTCGCTGTTGAGGTCGCCGGCCGGCGTCGCCACGCCCGCGATCGCGTCGGGCGTGAAGCTCTTGGCCAGGGCCGCTTCCATCGCCGTGTGGCGGAACACGCCGTTCTGTCCCGCGCCCGTCACCGCGACGCGCACGCCGGCGGCGGTCTTGGCGACGAACACGCCGACCATCGCATAGCGGCTCGCCGGGTTGCGGAACTTCTCATAGGCGGACTGCTTCGCGAACGGCAGCGTGATCGACACGATCAGCTCGTCCGGCTCCAGCGCGGTCGTGAACATGCCCTGGAAATAGTCGTCGGCCTTGATCTCGCGGCGGTCGGTCTTGATCGTGCCGCCCAGCGCCAGCACCGCCGAGGGATAGCACGCCGCCGGATCGTTGTTGGCGAGGCTGCCGCCCATCGTGCCGCGATGGCGCACGGAGATGTCGCCGATCCAGCTCGCCTGTTCGGCGAGGCCCGGGATGTGCGTCGTGACCTCCTTGCTCGCGGCGATGTCGGCATGGCGGGTCATCGCGCCGATCACCAGCGCGCTGCCTTCCACCTTGATGCCCGTCAGGCCGAGCTTGCCGAGATCGACCACCGTCGCCGGCTTGTTCAGCCGCTGCTTCAGCACGGGGATGAAGGTCTGCCCGCCGGCCAGCGCCTTCGCGTCCTCGCCGCCCATCGCCTTGACCGCCTCGGCGACACTGGTCGGTTTCGCGTAAGCAAAATCATACATCGTCGCGTTCCCTATTCAGCCGCCATGCGCGGCGCGTTGGCATGGATAAGCTGCCAGACCTTCGCCGGGGTCGCCGGCATGTTGAGGTGCCGCACGTCGTAGTCGCGCAGCGCGTCGACGACGGCGTTGATCACCGACGGCGGGCTGCCGATCGCGCCCACCTCGCCGCAGCCCTTCACACCCAGCGGGTTGTGCGTGCAGAGCGTGACCTCGGTGCCGACCGAAATGTTCGGCAGGTTGTCGGCGCGCGGCATCGTGTAGTCCATGAAGCTGCCGGTCTGCAGCTGCCCGCTCTCGTCATACAGCGCGCATTCCATCAGCGCCTGGCCGATGCCCTGCGCGACGCCGCCCTGCACCTGCCCCTCGACGATCATCGGGTTGATCACCCGCCCCACGTCATCGACGGCGGTGAAGCGGACGACCGTCGTGGTGCCCGTCTCCGGATCGATCTCCACCTCGCAGACATGGCAGCCGCCGGGGAAGGTGAAGTTCTTCGGATCATAGAACGCCGTCTCGTCGAGACCGGGCTCCAGCTCCTCGATCGGATAGTTGTGCGGCACATAGGCGGTCAGGGAAATCTCCGCGAACGCCTTGGACTTGTCGGTGCCGGCGACGCTGAACTTGCCGTCCTTGAACTCGATGTCGTCGACCGACGCCTCCATCAGATGGGCGGCGATCTTCTTGCCCTTGGCGATAATCTTGTCCGTCGCCTTGACGATCGCGCTGCCGCCCACCGGCAGCGAGCGGCTGCCATAGGTGCCCATGCCGAACGGGATCTTCGCGGTGTCGCCGTGCACCACCTCGACCTGCGAGGCGGGGATGCCGAGCTGCTCGGCCACGATCTGCGCGAACGTCGTCTCGTGCCCCTGGCCGTGGCTGTGCGTGCCGGTGAACACCGTCACGCTGCCGGTCGGATGCACGCGCACGTTGGCGACCTCGTACAGCCCCGCCCGCGCGCCCAGCGCGCCCGCCACCGCCGACGGCGCGATGCCGCATGCCTCGACATAGGTGGACACGCCGATGCCGCGCAGCTTGCCCTTCGCCGCCGCGGCGCGGCGCCGCGCGTCGAACCCGTCCCAGTCCGCCGCCTTCAGCGCCGAGGCCAGCGTCGTCTGGTAATCGCCGCTGTCGTACTGCAGCGCGACCGGCGTCTGGTACGGGAAGGCATCGGCGGGGATGAAGTTGCGGCGGCGCAGCTCGATGCGGTCGATGCCGGTCTCGCGCGCCACCACGTCCACCAGACGCTCCAGGAGGAACGTCGCCTCCGGCCGCCCGGCGCCGCGATAGGCGTCCACCGGCACGGTGTTGGTGAACACCGACTTCACCTCGGCATAGATCGCCGGCGTCTTATACACGCCCGCCAGCAGCGTCGCGTACAGGTATGTCGGCACGCTGGTCGCGAAGGTCGACAGATAGGCGCCCATGTTGGCGAGCGTGGAGACGCGCAGCGCGAGGAAATGCCCCTCCGCGTCCACCGCCATCTCGGCCTTGCTCACATGGTCGCGGCCATGCGCGTCGGTCATGAAGGACTCGCCGCGCTCGGACGTCCACTTCACCGGGCGGCGGATCTTGCCGGCGGCCCAGGTGACGGCCGCTTCCTCGGCATAGTGGAAGATCTTGGTGCCGAACCCGCCGCCCACATCCGGCGCCACGACGCGCAGCAGATGCTCCGGCAGGTGCAGCACGAACGCGCCCATCAGCAGCCGGATCACGTGCGGGTTCTGGCTGGTGGTGAACAGCGTGTACTCGCCGCTGCTCGCGTCGTAGTCGCCGATCGCCGCGCGCGGCTCCATCGGGTTCGGGATCAGGCGGTTGTTGACGAGATCGAGCGCGACGATCTTGTGCGCCTTGGCGAATGCCGCATCCACCGCCGCCGCGTCGCCGATATGCCAGTCATAGCAGACGTTGCCGGCGACATCGTCGTGCACCAGTGCCGCGCCCGGCTTGATCGCGTCGAGCGTGGAGGCGATCGCCGGCAGGTCCTCATAGTCGATGACGAGCAGTTCGGCCGCGTCCTTGGCCTGCTGGCGGCTCTCGGCGATGACCAGTGCCACCGCGTCGCCGACATAGCGCACCTTGCCGATCGCCAGCACCGGGTGCGGCGGCTCGGCCATCGGACTGCCGTCCTTGTTGTGGATCTGCCAGCCGCACGGCAGGCCGCCGAGCTGGTCGGCCTCGACGTCCTTGCCGGTGAACACCGCGACGACACCCGGCGCGGCCGCGGCGGCGGCGGTGTCGATGCCGCGGATGCGCGCATGCGGACGGTCGGACCGCTTGATATAGGCATAGGCCTGGCCGGGCCGGTTGATGTCGTCGGTGTAGTTGCCGTGGCCGCTGATGAAGCGGTGGTCTTCCTTGCGGCGCATCGAGGCGCCGATTCCGTCGTGACCCATGACGTCCTGTGTCCCCGTTTTATGTCGCCGCTCGTTGGCGGCCGGCACGCCTGGCCGTCGGGCCGCCTTATTCGGCGGCTTGCGCGACCTGCGCGCCGTGCATCAGCGGCCACGCGGCGGCGATCGCCTTGACGATGTTATGATAGCCGGTGCAGCGGCAGAGATTGCCCTCCAGCCCCTCGCGGATCTCGGCCTCGGTGATGCCCCCGGGATGCTGGCGCACCAGATCCACCGCCGCCATCACCATGCCGGGCGTGCAGAAGCCGCACTGCAGCGCGTGATGCTCGCGGAACATGTCCTGCATCGGATGCAGCGTGCCGTCGGACTTCGCCAGTCCCTCGATCGTGGTCACCGACGTGCCGTCCGCCTGCAGCGCGAGCATGGTGCACGACTTCACGGCCTCGCCGTCCACGTGCACGACGCACGCGCCGCACTGGCTGGTGTCGCAGCCGACATGCGTGCCGGTCAGCGACAGCTTCTCGCGCAGCAGTTCGACGAGCAGCGTGCGGCCTTCGACTGCAACCGTGTGTTGCTTGCCGTTCACCGTCAGGGAAACCTGAGGCATGTATCCCTCCAAGATTTGACGCAGCACCTCGGCGGTCGCGCGGCCGCCCGGCGTGATGCGCGGACTATGCGCAGCCGGCATGCAGTTGGTCAAACCTTGACGGGATGCAAGCAGAGGCGATCCGGACTGCGCCGCGACTACGCGCTGCACTACGCCGCGCCGGGCTACGCACACGCCGACCACTGTCGCGTCGGGTCGTTATATTCAATTAAATATTGCGACCGCTGCGCCGGACGCGGGACGGTGCCGTTGCGAGCAAGGAACGGTCTGGCGGCGTGCTCGCCGCGTGCGGGCGCATGCGGCGGCGTGCGCGCCGGCCGGCCGGCGGTGCAAC
>NZ_BANB01000170.1 GCF_000964365.1 Acidisphaera rubrifaciens HS-AP3
GCGGCAACGGCCGGCCACGCCGCGCAGCGGCGCGGCGCCGGCGCGGGCGGTCACGCGGCGGCGAAAACAGGGGCGGAGCGCGTGTCTCGTTGACAGAACACAAGCCGATCGGCCGCGCCTGGCCGACCTCGCAGGCCCATGAGGGCCGCGGGTTCGGGGAGTTGCGGGCCGGCAATCTCGGCGTTCGCATTGCCACCACGGCGGCGGAAATCGACGCCGTGCAGGCGCTGCGCTACCGGGTGTTCTATCAGGAAATGGGCGCGCGGGCGGATCGCGCGGCGGCGGGCGAGCAGCGCGACCGCGACCCGTTCGACGAAGTGGCCGATCACCTGCTGGTGGTGGACCATGCGATCGGCCCCGGGCCGGAGGGCGTGGTCGCCACCTATCGACTGCTGCAGCGCGATGGCGCGGCGCAGGCGGGTGGTTTCTATTCCGCCGCCGAATACGACCTGACGCCGATACTGGCCTTTCCGGGGCGGATCCTGGAATGCGGGCGTTCCTGCGTCGATGCCACCTATCGCGGTCGGGCGGCGATGCAGCTGCTCTGGCGCGGGATCGCCGCCTATGTGTTCCACCACCAGATCGACCTCATGTTCGGCTGCGCGAGTCTGCCCGGCACCGACCCCGAACAGCTCGCGGACGAGCTCACCTATCTTTACGTCAATCACCTCGCCCCGCCGGCACTGCGGATGCGGGCGGTGCCGGAGCGATACGTGGAGATGAACCGCCGCCCCCATCCGGCGATGGCGCCGATGCGGGCGCTCGCCCAGCTGCCGCCGTTGATCAAGGGCTATCTGCGCCTGGGCGGCTTCGTCGGCGACGGGGCGGTGATCGACCAGCAGTTCAACACCACCGACGTCGCGATCGTCGTGAAGACCGATCTGGTGACCGACAAATACTATCGCCACTACGAACGGCAGTTGCGCGAGGCACTCGACTGAACGGCGCGGCACGGGTATCGGCGGCGCGTCCCGGCAGGGCGACGCGGGCCGAAGCATTGCGCGCGCGCTGGCTCGCCGGGCGGCGGGCCGACCTGCTTGCCCTGGCGGCTGGTGCGCTGTCGGCCGCGGCGCTGCCGCCGCTGTGCGTCGTGCCGGTGCTGCTTGTATCGGTTCCCGTGCTGCTGGCGCTGATCGACACGTCCCGCACGTCCTGGGTCGCGGCGCGGCGGGGCTG
>NZ_BANB01000169.1 GCF_000964365.1 Acidisphaera rubrifaciens HS-AP3
GCCGCCTATGCCGACGGCGCGCCGGACGCGCGGGCCGAGGGCACGCTCATCGCCGCCGCGCTGGATGCCGCCCTGGCGCGGGTGAGGGAGGGCGCGTGAGCCGCCTGCGCCCGCCCGGCGACATGGTTACGTCCGTCAGCGGCCACGGGTGAACGAGGCAGGGCATCGCGGGACCGCAAGCCCGGATGCGTCCAGCGACCGACGCGCGGCGGATCGTTGCCGTGATGTCAGTTGTTGCGGGACGCAAAGAAGCCCTCTAGCGTCGTGCGCAAAGATGGCCGGGGGGAAATCAACGTGGGCATACGCAAGGGTCGCAGATCGTATCGCCTGTACGACGGGACGCACACCGTAACGGCTCCCGCCACCCCGCGCAGGCGGCCGGCCGGTCTGTTCGGCGCGACGCTGCTGGCCGCTGCCGCGCTGGGCATCGCGCCGACGCAGGCACGCATCACCAAGATCGTCATCGACAGCAGCACCCCCTACACCAACCCGGCCACCACGATGGCGTATACCGCCATCCTCGGGCGCGCCTTCGGCACGCTCGATCCGAAAGACCGGCACAACGCGATCATCCAGGACATCGAACTGGCGCCGCGCGACAGCAACGGGCAGGTCGCGTATGTCACCGTGTTCCAGGTGCTGGTGCCGGCCACGCCGAACGGGCGACTGTGGTACGACGTGCCCAATCGCGGCGGCAACGCGATTCCCGGTGCGGCCTTCGACACCGGCGCGGTCTATGTGCAGAGTGGCTGGCAGGGCGACATCCTCGGCCTCGGCTGCGCGACGGGCTATCCCTGCGTCGACCTGAACACGACGCCCGCGACGCAGGTCGTCGGCGCCAGCAACGCGGCGCAATACGTGTTGCAGGTGCCGGTGGCGCAAAAGGCCGACAAGACGCCGATCACCGGGCCGGTCTATACGCATGTGGCACTGGGTACAAGCGGAACGACCGGGCGGCTGGTCATCTTCGTCAACAACGCGCCGTATCTGCCGGCGACCCTCGATACCAGCCAGGCGACGCTGTGGAGCGTGAGCCGGCAATCGGTGACGGGGCTGCGGAACGTCGACCGGCAGCTCGTGCCGTCGGGCCAGTGGTCGTATGACTGCAACGGACAGCCGGCGCCCGGCAGCAAGCTGACGCCGTTCTATGTCTGCTACACCGGCGCGGCCGGCGGGTTCGATCCCGATCGCCTGTACGAGCTGGTCTATCCGGCGAAAGACCCGCTCGTGCTGGGCATCGGTTACGCGGCGACGCGTGATCTGCTGTCGTTCCTGCATCATGCCTCGACCGACAGCGTGGGCACCGCCAACCCGGTCGCCGGCATGGTCAAGCAGGTGCTGGAATACGGCGTCTCGCAGTCGGGCGCCTTCATCCGGACGACGATCCATCTCGGCTTCAACCAGGACGAGGATGACCGGCAGGTCGCCGACGGGGCGTGGCCGCATATCGACGGGCGGCAGCTGTTCATGAACGTGCGCTTCGCGCTGCCCGACGTCATCACCAACCTGTACATGATGGCGGACGAGGCGCCGGTGTGGTGGGCGGACTACCCCGACCCGGTGCGGCATCATCGGCCGTTCGGCATACTGACGCGCTGCAGCCTGACCGGTACCTGTCCGCAGATCCTGGAGACGTTCGGCTCCGACGAGTTGTACGAAGAGAAGATGTCGCCCGATCTGGTCGGCACGACGGCGCAGGGCGATATCCCGCTGCCGCCGAACGTGCATCGTTACTACTTCCCCTCCACCACGCATGGCGGCGGCAGCGACGCGGCGGCGTTCACTTGGTCGCCCCCGCCCACCGCGCCGGTCACGCCGTCGCCGACGAGTTGCGCGTATCCGGGCAACCCGAATCCTGAATCCGACCAGATGGCGGCGCTGCAGGCGGACTTCATCGCCTTTCTGACGGACGGCACGCCGATGCCGCCGGACGCCTATCCGCGGCTCGCCAACCGCACGCTGGTCGCGCCGACACGCCACGCCACGCGCTTTCCCGACATCCCCGGCTATCCCTATGGCGGCGCCGGCATCGACCATCCGGAGGCATTCGATTTCGGCCCGCGCGTCAACTACTACGACCAGACCGGCATCATCACGATCGAGCCGCCGGAGATCCTCGCCGTGGAGCCGGAACCCGTCCCGCCGGTCAACGCGGACGGCAACGAGACCGTGGGCGTGCCGTCGGTGACGTTGCAGGTCCCGCTCGGCACCTACAGCGGCTGGAATCTCTACAGCGGCGGCCCGTATCAGGGGCAGCAATGCAGCCTGAGCGGCTCGTTCTGGCCGTTCCAGGAAACCATCGCCGCGCAGCAGGCGGCGGATGATCCGCGCCCGTCGCTGGAGCAGCGCTATGGCACGCATGCGGGCTATGTCTGCGCCGTGACCCGGGCGGCGGCCGAGGCGGTGGAGCGGCGCTTCCTGCTGCCCGCAGACGCGCAGACGCTGATCACGGACGCCGCCGGCAGCAACGTGCTGACCGGCCTCGTGCCGACGGCGATCGATCAGGGCGTGGGGAACAGGCTATGTGCTGCCGAGGGGCGGTGAGCGCGTGTCGTCGTCGTTGGTCCGGGACGTGGTCTTGAGCGGTGTCGGCGTGGGCATGATGAGAAGCTACTGAGGGCCAGTTAGAAAAGCTTTCAGCTTGTCCAGTCTCTGCTTAATTATTGTGTTGTATTGACCAATCGTTATGCGATCCTGATACAGATCGGTGATGTCCTTTTGTGGATCTGGGTTGATCTCTGACAGAATCGCGGAGAGCTGCGGAGCTAGCAAGTCAATCTTGCTTCTGCATTGTTGCCTAAGGGGACCGAGCGCACTTACTGCCGGGCGTTGCGTTGCATCGAGATGCCGGGGATCGCTTTGCATCTCTAGCGATGGGCTTTCAGCGATGGCCACCACGCCGCGAATTGGAGCAAGCCTCGCGTCACTATAGAGACTTTTGCAATAGGTTAGGGCTTCGACCAGGGAGGTCCTTCTCTCCGATGATGAGGTCGGATTAGGGACGCAGGCAGAAAGCGCTGTGTAACATGTGAGACTTGGCGCGAGTATTGGTCCGTGTGATCGGTAGTTACCGGTGACGACAATACCATCTCTGAAAGTGAGATTGACTACGCATGAATCCTGACTGACGTTCGTGTTTGCAACGGCAAAAGTGTTACCGCCGCTCGCGAACGTCGAAGCATGGACCGCGCCATATATCGCATAGACCCAGACTTCCGTTGAATCAGCCTGTGCCTCTGACGTTGGTGGCCCCAGGCAACTCAGAACACGGGCTTTGCTGAGGCCAACCATTCCATTGATTTGGTCGGCAACTTTCGCCGACTGGATTGGCCCACATGCTGACGCCATAATAACAAGCGACATAACTACACGTCGCATGCTTCAATTCCTGTGCGTTTATTCGTAATGGATCGTATGCAAGCAAGTCTGGGATGGCAAGAACTCGCCGTTATCGCAGGCGCCGAACGACGGCTTACCTTACGGGGCGGCCCATCACCCCGAAAAAAACCGGTTCCCCGGCCGCTCCAGCCCCAGGTTCTCCCGCAGCGTCCGCCCCTCGTACTCCCGCCGGAACAGGCCGCGCCGTTGCAGTTCCGGCACCACGTGGTCCACGAAATCATCGAGCCCGCCGGGCATGGTCGGGAAGATCACGTTGAAGCCGTCGCAGGCGTCGGTGACCAGCCATTCCTCCATCGTGTCGGCGATCGTCGCCGGCGTGCCGACCATCTTCAGCCCGCCATAGCCGCCGGCGATGCGGGCGAGGTCGCGGACCGTCAGCCCCTCGCGCCGCGCGCGGTCGATCATCTGCTGGCGGCCGCTGCGGCTCGCGTTGGTCTCCGGGATCTCGGGCAGCGGTGCGTCGAGGTCGAAGGCATAGGCATCGGTGCCGAGCATCACGGACAGCGAGGCGAGCCCGCTGTCGGGATGCACCAGCGCGTCGAGGCGGGCGAGCTTCGCCTCGGCCTCGGCGCGGGTCTCGCCCACCACGACGAAGGCGCCGGGCAGGATCTTCATCGCGTCGCGGTCGCGGCCGAGGCGCGCCATCCGGCCCTTCACGTCGGCATACATCGCGCGCGCGTCCTCGATCCGCGACGGGGCGGAGAACACCGCCTCCGCCGTCTCGGCGGCGAGCTGGCGGCCGGCGTCCGACGCGCCCGCCTGCACGATCACCGGCCAGCCCTGCACGGGGCGGGCGATGTTGAGCGGGCCGCGCACCGAGAAATGCGGCCCCTTGTGGTTCAGCACGTGCAGCCGGTCGGGGTCGAAATAGACGCCGCTGTCGACGTCGGCGATGAAGGCGTCGTCCGCCCAGCTGTCCCACAGCCCGGTCACCACGTCGAAGAACTCGCGCGCGCGGTCGTAGCGCTCGCCGTGCTCGACATGCGCCTCCAGCCCGAAATTGAGCGCCGCGTCCGGGTTCGACGTGGTGACGACGTTCCAGCCCGCGCGCCCGTCGCTGATGTGATCGAGGGACGCGAACTTGCGCGCGATGTGGTACGGGTCGTTGTAGGTGGTGGAGGCGGTCGCGATCAGGCCGATCCGCTCCGTCACCATCGCCAGCGCGGGCAGCAGGGTCAGCGGGTCGAACGAGGTGGAGGTGGCGCTGCGCTTCAGCGCCGCCATCGGCATGTTGAGCACCGCGAGGTGGTCGGCCGTGAAGAACGCATCGAAGCGCCCGCGCTCCAGCGTCTGCGCGAAGCGGGCGAGGTGGCGGACGTTGAAATTGGCGTCCGGCCAGCTCGCCGGGTCGCGCCACCAGGCGGTATGCAGGCTGACCGGGCGCATGAAGGCGCCGAGGCGCAGCATCCGCCGCTCGCCCGCCGCCCGCGTGACCCCCATTGCACTCAGTCCCGCAGCTGCTGCGCGAGGCGGCGGGCCATCAGCCACCCCGGCACGCCCGACAGCGGCGCCCCCGGCAGCATGATCAGCCAGCCGAGCGGCTGTCCGTTCACGATCAGGTCCATCCCGATGCCGAGCATCAGGCCGCCCAGCAGCCCGCCGGTCACGCCGGCCGCGATGCCGAGCCAGAGCACGTCCGCTTTCTGGATCATCCGGCCGAGGTGGCGCACCGGCGGTGCTTTGGCAAGCCGTCCGGTTTGACAACCGGGGACCGGCCGCCTATTGGCTGGCGCACTGCCGGGAACGAGGACGGCGCCGAGGGCGAACACGCCCCGCGCGACCGCGCCCGCCGCACGCCCCGACCAACGGCGCGCGGCCTACCGGTGCAACAAGTCCCGCATGCGGGCCGCAAGAAGAAAGGACACGCGCAATGACCAAGCGCGTCGAGAGCAAGTACAAGATCAACCGCCGTCTGGGCGTGAATCTGTGGGGTCGGCCGAAGTCGCCGATCAACAAGCGCGAATACGGCCCCGGCCAGCACGGCCAGCGCCGCAAGAACAAGCCGAGCGATTTCGGCGTTCAGCTGATGGCCAAGCAGAAGCTCAAGGGCTACTACGGCAACATCAGCGAAAAGCAGTTCCGCAAGTATTACGAGGAAGCTGTCCGCCGCAAGGGCGATACTTCCGAGAACCTGATCGAGCTGCTGGAGCGCCGGCTGGACGCCGCGGTCTATCGTCTCAAGTTCGCGATCACCCCGTTCGCCGCGCGGCAGCTGGTCAACCACGGCCATATCCTGGTGAACGGCCGGAAGGTGAACATTCCGTCCTATCTGCTGCGTGACGGCGACGCGATCGAGGTCAAGGACAAGTCGAAGCAGCTGGCGGTCGTGCTGGACGCGGCGCAGAGCGGCGAGCGCGACGTGCCCGAGTACCTGGAAGTCGATCACCGGGCGATGAAGGGCCGCTTCACCCGCGCGCCGAAGCTGTCGGACGTGCCGTATCCGGTGCAGATGGAGCCGAACCTCGTCGTCGAGTTCTACTCGCGCTGAGCGGGGCGCCGGCGCGCCGATGGAGCACGCTGCGGACTACGCCGCGGAAATCGCGCGCCGGCGCACCTTCGCCATCATCTCGCACCCGGACGCCGGCAAGACGACGCTGACCGAGCGTCTGCTGCGCGCCGGCGGGGCGATCCAGATGGCGGGGCAGGTGCGCGCCAAGGGCGAGCGCCGCCGCACCCGGTCCGACTGGATGACGATCGAGCGCGAGCGCGGCATCTCCGTCGTCACCTCGGTGATGACGTTCGAGCATGCGGGCTGCGTGTTCAACCTGCTGGATACGCCCGGCCACGAGGATTTCAGCGAGGACACCTATCGCACGCTGACCGCCGTCGATTCGGCGGTGATGGTGATCGACGCCGCCAAGGGGATCGAGGCGCGCACGCGCAAGCTGTTCGAGATCTGCCGGCTGCGCGACATCCCGATCCTGACCTTCGTCAACAAGATGGACCGCGAGAGCCAGGACCCGTTCGCGCTGCTCGACGAGGTGGCGGGCGCGCTGGCGCTGGATACCGCGCCGATGACGTGGCCGGTGGGGCGCGCGCGCGACTTCGTCGGCACCTATGACCTGCATGCCCGCACGATGAACCTGACCGAGGAGGTCGCGCAGTCCGATCCGCGCATGGCGGCGCTGGGTGAGGAGATCGACCTGGTGCGGGCGGCGCTGCCGGAGTTCGACCGGGCGGCGTTCATGCAGGGCAGCCTGACGCCGGTGTATTTCGGCTCGGCGATCCGCGAGATCGGCGTGCTCGACCTGCTGGACGCGCTCGCCGCCTTCGGCCCGCGCCCGCGCGCGCAGCCGGCCGATCTGCGGACGGTGGAGGCGACGGAGCCGGCGCTGACGGCGCTGGTGTTCAAGATCCAGGCGAACATGGACCCCAACCACCGCGACCGCATCGCCTTTGCCCGGGTCTGTTCCGGCCGGCTGGTGCGGGGGATGCGGCTGAAGCAGGTGCGGACCGGCAAGCAGATCCCGCTGCACGCGCCGCAGTTCTTCTTCGCCCGCGACCGCGAGCTGGCGGAGGAGGCGTATGCCGGCGACGTGGTCGGCATCCCCAATCACGGCACGCTGCGCATCGGCGACACGCTGACCGAGGGTGAGGAGGTCAATTTCGGCGGCGTGCCGTCCTTCGCCCCGGAGATCCTACGCCGCGTGCGGCTCGACGACGCCATGAAGGCCAAGAAGCTGCGGCAGGCGCTGCAGGAGCTGGCGGAGGAGGGGGTGGTGCAGATCTTCCGCCCGCAGGACGGCGCGCCGCCGCTGGTGGGCGTGGTGGGCAGCCTTCAGCTAGACGTGCTGGTGGCACGGCTGCGGGCCGAATACGGCGTCGCCATCGGCTATGACAGCGTGCCCTATACGGTCGCGCGCTGGGTCACGTCCGACGACCGCGCGGCGCTGGAGACCTTCGTCGCCGCCAACCGCAGCAGCCTGGCGGACGACCTCGACGGCGCGCCGGTGTTCCTGGCCAGCAGCGCGTTCATGATGCGCCGGACCGAGGAACAGAGTCCCCGGCTGACGTTCCGCGACATCAAGGACGTCCACGCCGCGCGCGTCGCGGCGTAGCGGGCCGCTAGTTCAGCTTGCTCGCGGGTGTCGCCTTGCGCGCGGGCTTGC
>NZ_BANB01000168.1 GCF_000964365.1 Acidisphaera rubrifaciens HS-AP3
GGGCGTCCGGGGGCGGCCGGGCCGGCGGACAGGCGCCCCGGTCCGTCCGGATGCCGTCGCCGCCCCGTCCGCTTGTGAGGCGCCGGGGCGAGGGCTACATTTATCGCTTGGGCTTCCGGCTGGGGTGGCCGCAGCCCGCGCACGCAGCGGTCCGCGCCCGGCCGTGGCAGGAGTAGGCATGAGCAAGACTGGCGATTCCAAGAACACCCTGTACTGCTCGTTCTGCGGCAAGTCGCAGCACGAGGTGCGCAAGCTCATCGCCGGCCCGACCGTGTTCATTTGCGACGAATGCGTCGAGCTGTGCATGGACATCATCCGCGAGGAGCATAAGACGCACCTCGTGAAGTCGCGCGACGGCGTGCCGACGCCACGCGAGATCTGCAAGGTCCTGGACGACTACGTGATCGGGCAGGACCACGCCAAGAAGGTTCTCTCGGTCGCCGTCCACAACCACTACAAGCGGCTCGCGCACGGGGCCAAGAGCAACGACGTCGAGATCGCGAAGTCCAACATCCTGCTGGTCGGTCCCACCGGCTCCGGCAAGACGCTGCTGGCGCAGACGCTGGCGCGCATCCTCGACGTGCCGTTCACCATGGCGGACGCGACGACGCTGACCGAGGCCGGGTATGTCGGCGAGGATGTGGAGAACATCATCCTCAAGCTGCTGCAGTCCGCCGACTACAACGTCGAGCGGGCGCAGCGCGGCATCGTCTACATCGACGAGGTCGACAAGATCAGCCGCAAGTCGGACAACCCGTCGATCACCCGCGACGTGTCGGGCGAGGGCGTGCAGCAGGCGCTGCTGAAGATCATGGAGGGCACCGTCGCCTCCGTGCCGCCGCAGGGCGGGCGCAAGCATCCGCAACAGGAGTTCCTGCAGGTCGACACCACCAACATCCTGTTCATCTGCGGCGGTGCCTTCTCCGGGCTCGAGAAGATCATCGCCAGCCGGGGCAAGGGATCGGGGATCGGCTACGGCGCCACCGTGCGTTCGCCCGACGAGCGCCGGACGGGCCAGATCCTGCGCGAGGTCGAGCCCGAGGACCTGCTGAAGTTCGGCCTGATCCCGGAGTTCATCGGCCGTCTGCCGGTGGTCGCCACGCTGGAGGACCTGGACGAGGGCGCGCTGGTCGAGATCCTGACTAAGCCCAAGAACGCGCTGATCAAGCAGTACGGGCGTCTGTTCGAGATGGAGGGCGTCAAGCTTTCCTTCACCGAGGATGCGCTGAAATCCGTGGCGCACCGCGCGATCGCCCGCAAGACCGGGGCACGCGGCCTGCGTTCGATCATGGAGAGCATCCTGCTGGGCACGATGTTCGAACTGCCGAGCCTGGATGACGTGGACGAGGTCGTCATCAACCGCGAGGTCGCCGAAAGCCGCGCCAATCCGCTCTACACCTACAGCAAGCCGAAGGAGCGGGCCGAGACCAGCGCCTGACGCCGGACCGCCGTGTGACGGGCGGTCCGGGATGCGTACCGTCCGGGCCGCACCGCTGCCACGCGTCGAGTTGCGTATGCTTGTTCCCACCCGGTGGGACGCCGATATGTCGGAACGATACATGGGGGTCATCCCCGCCACCGGCGTTGCCGTGCCTACAGTAGGGCGGCCGAACGCCCGACTGTCCTGAAGGAGGTCACCGATGACAGACCGGCCAGACGACTCGGATTCCGACCAGACGCCGCCCGACGACGGCAAGCCCGGCATCGACCAACCCGCGGGCGCCACGCCCGAGACCGACATGCCGGCACGGGCGCCCCGCGCCGCCGGCGAGGCCGATCTCGTGCCCGTGCTGCCACTGCGCGACATCGTCGTGTTCCCGCACATGATCGTGCCGCTCTTCGTCGGCCGGGAGAAATCCGTCCGCGCGCTCGAGGCGGTGATGAAGGACGACAAGCAGATCCTGCTCGTCGCGCAGAAAAATGCCTCGCAGGACGATCCGTCGTCCGACGACATCTACCGCATCGGCACCGTCTCGACGATCCTGCAGCTGCTGAAACTGCCGGACGGCACCGTGAAGGTGCTGGTCGAGGGCGGCCGGCGCGCCGCGATCACCGGCTTCAGCGAGACCGAGCGCTATTTCGAGGCGCATATCAAGCCGCTGGCGGACGAGGGCGCCGACCAGAAGGAGCTGGAGGCGCTCGGCCGTACCGTCGTCAGCCAGTTCGAGCAGTATATCAAGCTCAACAAGAAGATCGCGCCCGAGGTGCTGGTCTCGCTCAATCAGATCGAGGAGCCGAGCAAGCTCGCCGACACGGTGGCGAGCCACCTCAACCTCAAGATCGCCGAGAAGCAGGAGCTGCTGGAGATCGCCCGCGTCGGCGAGCGGCTGGAGCGCGTGTTCGGACACATGGAGTCCGAAATCGGCGTGCTGCAGGTGGAGAAGCGCATCCGCAACCGCGTCAAGCGGCAGATGGAGAAGACGCAGCGCGAGTACTACCTCAACGAGCAGCTGAAGGCGATCCAGAAGGAACTCGGCGAGGGCGAGGACGGCAAGGACGAGACCGCCGAGCTCGAAGCCAAGATCAAGAAGACCAAGCTGTCGAAGGAAGCCCGCGACAAGGCGATGGCGGAGCTGAAGAAGCTGCGCGCCATGAGCCCGATGAGCGCCGAGGCGACCGTCGTGCGCAACTATCTCGACTGGATCCTGTCGATCCCGTGGAAGAAGCGCAGCAAGGTCCGCAACGACGTGGTCGTGGCCGAGGAAGTGTTGGAGGCCGACCACTACGGGCTGGAGAAGGTCAAGGAGCGCATCCTTGAATACCTGGCCGTGCAGTCGCGCAGCCAGAAGATGCGCGGTCCGATCCTGTGCCTCGTCGGCCCGCCCGGCGTCGGCAAGACGTCGCTCGGCAAGTCGGTCGCCAAGGCGACGGGGCGCAGCTTCGTGCGCATGTCGCTCGGCGGCGTGCGTGACGAGGCGGAGATACGCGGCCACCGGCGGACCTATATCGGCTCCATGCCCGGCAAGATCATCCAGGGCATGAAGAAGGCGAAGACGTCGAACCCGCTCTTCCTGCTCGACGAGATCGACAAGCTGGGCGCGGACTGGCGGGGCGACCCGTCGAGCGCGTTGCTGGAAGTGCTCGACCCCGAGCAGAACAGCACGTTCAACGACCATTACCTGGAGGTCGATTACGACCTGTCGGACGTGATGTTCGTCACCACGGCCAACAGCCTGCGCATGCCGCAGCCGCTGCTCGACCGCATGGAGATCATCCGCATCCCCGGCTACACCGAGGATGAGAAGGTGGAGATCGCCAAGCGTCACCTGATCTCCAAGCAGGGCGAGGCCCACAGCCTCAAGCCCGAGGAGTGGAGCATCACCGACGAGGCGCTGCTCGACCTCATCCGCTACTACACGCGTGAGGCCGGGGTGCGTAACCTCGAGCGCGAGATCGCCAATCTCGCCCGCAAGGCGGTGCGCGAGATCGTGACCAAGAAGGCCAAGAAGGTCACGTTCACCCGCAAGAACCTCGAGAAATACGCGGGCGTGCGCCGCCATCGCTACGGCGAGACCGAGAGCGAGGACATGGTCGGCGTCGTCACCGGCCTGGCCTGGACCGAAGTGGGCGGCGAGATCCTGACCATCGAAAGCGTCATGGTGCCCGGCAAGGGCGGCGTGAAGCAGACCGGCAAGCTCGGCGACGTGATGCAGGAGAGCGTGTCGGCGGCACTGAGTTACGTGCGCAGCCGGGCGATCAGCTTCGGCATCAAGCCGACGCTGTTCGAAAAGCGCGACATCCATGTCCACGTGCCGGAAGGGGCGACCCCCAAGGACGGTCCGTCGGCCGGTATCGCCATGGCGACCAGCATCGTCAGCGTGCTGACCGGCATCCCGGTCCGCCGCGACGTGGCGATGACGGGCGAGGTCACGCTGCGCGGCCGCGTCCTGCCGATCGGCGGCCTCAAGGAGAAGCTGTTGGCGGCGCTCCGGGCCGGGATCACGACGGTGTTCATCCCGAAGGACAACGAGAAGGACCTGGCCGAAATCCCGGACAATGTGAAGAAGGCGCTGAAGCTCGTCCCCGTCGCCCATGTGGACGACGTCATCGCCCAGGCGCTGGTCCGCAAGCCCGAGGCGATCGAGTGGGAGGAGCCGCCCGAGCCGGTGGTGCCCGCCAAGCCGGCCGAGGCGCCGGCGCCGCTCGCGCACTGACCGCCGGTCCGCCGGCGCGTGGCTGCGAAAGGCCGGGGCTCGTCCCCGGCCTTTTTCGCATCCGTGCCCCGTCCCGCGCGCGGCGCCGCCGCTTGGCCGAACCGCTATGCATGGGCGATAAGGGGAGGCGTGGGGCGGTTAGCTCAGCGGTAGAGCGTCTCGTTTACACCGAGAGGGCCGGCGGTTCGAACCCGTCACCGCCCACCACGACGATCCCTGTTCAAGGACGCTTGACCGGGGCCGTCGCAGGCCCTACACGCGGCGGCCTCATGCGGGTGTAGCTCAGTTGGTTAGAGCGCCGGCCTGTCACGCCGGAGGTCGCGGGTTCGAGCCCCGTCACTCGCGCCATCTTTCCAGACAATAAGATCGCGCATGCGCCGAATACCGGCGCGCCCCCTTGGCCTTTGGGGCCCGGGAGGGCTAAGGTCCGTGCTGCAGCGCGGTAACGGTGGGCGCATCTGGCGGCCTCGCCGAGCGAGCGTTTGCTGAGGGTCCATCATGCTCGCCAACTACATGCCCATCCTGGTGTTCATCGTGATCGCCGGCGTGATCGGCGCCGCGTTGATCGGCGGCTCGCTGCTGGTCGCCCACCAAAAGCCGTATCCGGAAAAACTGTCGGCGTACGAATGCGGGTTCGAGCCGTTCGACGACGCGCGCCGCCGGTTCGATGTCCGGTTCTACCTCGTCGCCATCCTGTTCATCATCTTCGACCTGGAAGTGGCGTTCCTGTTCCCGTGGGCGGTGAGCCTGTCGCGGATCGGGCTGTTCGGCTTCTTCTCGATGCTCGGCTTCCTTGGCGTGCTGACCGTCGGCTTCATCTATGAGTGGCGCAAAGGCGCGCTGGATTGGGAGTGACCGACATGGATGCACCCGCAAGCAATGCCGTGGCCTGGAACCGCGAGGCGCTTCCCGCCGGGCCGGAGCAGGATGCGGTGGTCCGCGCCATCACCGGCGAGATCGCCGGGCGCGGCTTCGTGGTCGCCAATGTCGACCGGGTGGTGAACTGGGCCCGCACGGGCAGCCTCTGGCCGATGACGTTCGGCCTCGCCTGCTGCGCCGTGGAGATGATCCACGCCTACATGCCGCGCTTCGATCTCGACCGCTTCGGCGTCATCCCGCGCGCCTCGCCGCGGCAGTCGGACGTAATGATCGTCGCCGGCACGCTGACCAACAAGATGGCCCCGGCGCTGCGCAAGGTGTACGACCAGATGCCGGAGCCGCGCTGGGTCATCAGCATGGGCAGCTGCGCGAACGGTGGCGGTTATTATCACTACAGCTATTCGGTGGTACGCGGCTGCGACCGCGTCGTGCCCGTCGACGTCTACGTGCCCGGCTGCCCGCCCACCGCCGAGGCGCTGGTGTACGGCATCATGCAGTTGCAGAAGAAAATACGTCGCACCGGGAGTATCCTGCGTGGCTGATCCGTCCGTCCCCGCGCCCCCGGGGCCGCCTGCGCTGGTGTCGGCGCTGGCCACTGCCCTGCCGGGCAGTCCGTCGGTGCGGATGGAGCATGGCGAGGCGGTGATCGACGCGTCGCCCGAAGGGCTGCCGGCGCTGATGCTGACGCTGCGCGACGATCCACGGCTGCGGTTCGAGCAGGTGATGGACATCTGCGGCGTCGACTGGCCGGCGCGGCCGCAGCGCTTCGACGTGGTCTATAACCTGCTCTCCGTCTCGCTCAATCACCGCGTGCGTGTCGTGGTGCCGGTCGCGGACGGCGCGCCGGTGCCGTCGGTCTCCGACATCTGGCCCTGTGCCGTGTGGTGGGAGCGCGAAGCCTGGGACCTGTTCGGCATCGTCTTCGACGGCAATCCGGACATGCGCCGCATCCTGACGGATTACGGCTTCGACGGGCATCCGCTGCGCAAGGATTTTCCGCTGACCGGCTATGTCGAGGTCCGCTACGACGAGGACCGCAAGCAGGTCGTCTATGAGCCGGTGAAGCTGACGCAGGATTTCCGGACCTTTGACTTCCTCTCGCCGTGGGAAGCGCTGACGACGCTGCCCGGTGACGAGAAGGTGCATGCCGCGCGGCTCGCGGATGCCGGCGCGCCGGCAGCGAAGCCGGCCGAGCTGAAAGGCTGATCGACATGGTCGATACGATGGCTCACGAGGCGATGCGCGACCGCGACCGCATGGAGACCGACGTGCCCGAGCTGGGTGGCGCCGGCGGCACCCGGCGCACGGTCGAAATCGACAGCCACGCGATCAACTTCGGCCCGCAGCATCCGGCCGCGCACGGCGTGCTCCGGCTCATCCTCGAAATGGACGGCGAGGTGGTCGAGCGTGCCGACCCGCATATCGGGCTGCTGCATCGCGGCACCGAGAAGCTGATCGAATACAAGACCTACATGCAGGCGCTGCCGTATTTCGATCGCCTCGATTACGTCAGCCCGATGTGTCAGGAGCATGCCTACGCCCTGGCGGTGGAAAAGCTGCTCGGCGTCACGGCGCCGCCGCGCGCGCAATGGATACGCGTGCTGTTCGCCGAGATCACCCGTGTGCTCAATCACCTGCTCAACCTGACGACCTATGCGCTCGATGTCGGCGCGCTCACGCCCGTGCTGTGGGGGCACGAGGAGCGCGAGAAGCTGATGGAGTTCCACGAGGCCGTCTCCGGCGCGCGGCTGCACGCCAATTATTTCCGCCCCGGCGGCGTCGCGAAGGATCTGCCGGCCGGTCTCGCCGAACGCATCGCGGCCTGGGCCGACACGTTCCCGAAGTTCATCGACGATCTGGAGTCGGTGCTGACCGAGAACCGCATCTGGAAGCAGCGGACCGTCGATATCGGCATCGCGACGCGCGAGGAGGCGCTTGCCTGGGGCTTCTCCGGCCCGTGCCTGCGGGCATCCGGCGTGCCGTGGGACCTGCGGCGCGCGCAGCCCTATGACACCTATGCCGAGGTGGAGTTCGACGTGCCGGTCGGGCGCAACGGCGACTGTTACGACCGCTACCTCGTGCGGGTGCAGGAACTGCGCGAGAGCGTGAAGATCATCCGCCAGGCCCTGGCGAAGCTGCCGCCGGGTCCGATCAAGCTGACCGACCACAAGATCGCGCCGCCGCACCGCGCCGAGATGAAGCGCTCGATGGAGGCGCTGATCCACCACTTCAAGCTCTACACCGAGGGTTATCACGTGCCGGCCGGCGCCACCTATACGGTGGTGGAGACGCCGAAGGGCGAGTTCGGCGTCTATCTCGTCGCCGACGGCACCAACAAGCCGTATCGCTGCAAGATCCGTCCCACCGGTTTCTCGCACCTGCAGGCGATCGAGATGCTGTCGCGCCGGCACATGCTGGCCGACGCGGTGGCGATCATCGGATCGCTGGACATCGTCTTCGGGGAGATCGACCGGTGAGCGCGGACGTGGCCGAAGCGCCGACGAGCTTTGCCTTCGACGCCGAGAGCGAGGACGAGATCGCACGCATCCTGGCGAAATACCCGCCCGGGCGGCAGGCGAGCGGCGTGCTGCCGCTGCTGTATGTCGTACAGCGGCAGATGCGCCGGCAGACCGGCAGCGCCTGGGTGCCGCGCGTCGCCATGGACACGGTCGCAGCCCGCCTCGGCATGGCGCCGATTCGCGTCTACGAGGTCGCGACGTTCTACTTCATGTTCAACACGCAGCCGGTGGGCAAGTGGCACCTTCAGGTGTGCACGACGACACCGTGCTGGCTGCGGGGATCGGACGAGGTCGTCGCCGCGTGCCGCAAGGCGACCGGCATTCATGGCTGGGGCGAGACCAGCGAAGACGGTCTGTTCACCATGATCGAGGTCGAATGCCTCGGCGCCTGCGTCAACGCGCCGATCCTGCAGGTCAACGACGATTTCTACGAGGATCTCGACGCCGAGCGGACGACGGCGCTGCTGGAGGCGCTGCGCCGGGATGCGCCGCCGAAGCCCGGCTCCATGAGCGGCCGTCTCAACTCGGCGCCGGAGGGCGGGCCCACGACCTTGACCGAGGTCGGCGGGACGATGGACGCGGGAGCCGCGGAGTAGGCCATGCTGCACGACAGGGACCGCATCTTCACCAATCTGTACGGCGCGCATGACTGGCGCCTCGCCGGCGCTCGGGCACGCGGGGACTGGGACGGCACCGCGGCGATCCTGGCGCGCGGGCGCGAGGCGATCATCGAGGACATGAAGGCCTCCGGCCTGCGCGGCCGTGGCGGCGCGGGTTTCCCGACCGGCATGAAATGGTCGTTCATGCCGAAGCAGTCCGATGGCCGCCCGGCCTATCTCGTCATCAACGCCGACGAGAGCGAGCCCGGGACGTGCAAGGACCGCGACATCATGCGTCACGATCCGCACAAGCTGGTCGAGGGCGCGCTGATCGCCTCCTTCGCGATGGGGGCGCATGCCAGCTACATCTACATACGCGGCGAGTTCTACAACGAGCATCTCAATCTTCAGGCGGCGATCGACGAGGCGTACGAAGCCGGCCTGATCGGCCGGAATGCCTGCGGCTCGGGGTGGGATTTCGACCTTTATCTGCATCGCGGGGCCGGCGCCTATATCTGCGGCGAGGAGACAGCGCTGCTGGAAAGCCTCGAAGGCAAGAAGGGCATGCCGCGCATGAAGCCGCCGTTTCCGGCGGCCGTCGGCCTGTATGGCTGCCCGACCACGGTCAACAACGTCGAGAGCATCGCCGTCGCGCCGACCATCCTGCGGCGGGGCCCGGCGTGGTTCTCCGCGCTGGGGCGGCCGAAGAACGCGGGCACGAAGATTTTCTGCATCTCCGGCCACGTCAACAAACCGTGCAACGTGGAGGAGGAGCTGGGCATTCCGCTGCGCGAGCTGATCGAGCGCTATGCCGGCGGCGTGCGCGGCGGATGGGACAATCTGCTGGCGGTGATACCGGGCGGCTCGTCGGTGCCGCTGCTGCCCAAGGATATCTGCGACACGGTGCTGATGGATTTCGACAGCCTGCGCGACGTCAAGAGCGGCCTCGGCACCGCCGCCGTGATCGTGATGGACAAGTCCACCGACGTGATCCGCGCCATCGCGCGTCTGGCGAAGTTCTACAAGCACGAGAGTTGCGGCCAGTGCACGCCGTGCCGCGAGGGCACCGGCTGGATGATGCGGGTGATGAACCGCATGGTGGAAGGTCGGGCGGAGCCCGAGGAGATCGACGTGCTGGAGCAGGTGACGCGGCAGGTCGAGGGTCACACGATCTGCGCCCTCGGCGACGCGGCAGCGTGGCCGATCCAGGGGCTGATCCGCCATTTCCGCCCGGTGATCGAAGCCCGCATCGCCGAGTACAAACGGCGCGCGGGCGATCCGCGGCCGACCTATCCGATGGCGGCGGAGTAGCGCCATGGCAAAGGTCACGGTGGACGGCATCGAAGTGGAGGTGCCGAACGGCTCGACGGTGTTGCAGGCGGCGGAGCTGGCCGGCAAGGAGATCCCGCGCTTCTGCTACCACGAGCGCCTGTCGATCGCCGGCAATTGCCGCATGTGCCTGGTCGAGATCGAGAAGGCGCCGAAGCCGGTTGCCTCCTGCGGCTATCCGGTCGCCGACGGCATGGTGGTCAAGACCGATACGCCGATGGTGCGCAACGCGCGTCGCGGCGTGATGGAGTTCCTTCTGATCAACCACCCGCTGGATTGCCCGATCTGCGATCAGGGCGGCGAGTGTGATCTGCAGGACCAGTCGATGGGCTACGGCCTCGGCGCGTCGCGGTATGCCGAGAACAAGCGCGCGGTGAAGGACAAGAATCTCGGCCCGCTCGTCAAGACGGTGATGACGCGCTGCATCCACTGCACGCGCTGCATCCGCTTCGCGACGGAGGTGGCGGGCGTGCCGGAACTCGGCGCGACGGGCCGTGGCGAGAACATGGAAGTCGGCACCTATGTCGAGCGCGCGCTGACGTCGGAACTGTCCGGCAACCTCGTCGACCTGTGCCCGGTCGGCGCGCTGACGTCCAAGCCCTATGCCTTCGTCACGCGGCCGTGGGAGCTGACGAAGACCGACAGCGTCGACGTGCTGGACGCGGTGGGTGCCGCGATCCGCGTCGACAGCCGCGGGCCGGAGGTGCTGCGCGTGCTGCCGCGCATCAACGAGGACGTGAACGAGGAATGGCTGGGCGACAAGTCGCGCCATGCCGTGGACGGGCTGCGCCGCCGCCGGCTGGATCGCCCATGGGTGAAGCGCGACGGGCGGCTGCAGCCGGCGACGTGGCATGACGCGTTCGATGCCATCGCGCGGCGGCTGCGCGGTGTCGCGGGCGAGCGCATCGGCGCGATCGCCGGCAATCTGTGCGACGCGGAAAGCATGTATGCGCTGCGCACGCTGATGGCGCGGCTTGGATCGTCGCATCTCGATTGCCGGCAGGACGGCGCCGCGCTCGATGCGTCGCGGCCGGATTTCTACCGGTTCAACAGCACGATCGCCGGGATCGACACGGCCGATGCGATCGTCCTGATCGGCACCAATCCGCGCCGCGAGGCACCGGTGCTCAATGCCCGCATCCGCAGGCGCTGGCTGCATGCCGGCACGCCGGTCGCGGCGATCGGCACGGCGGCGGACCTGACCTATGGCGTGACGCATCTGGGCGAGGGGCACGCGGCGCTCGCCGCGCTGCTGGCCGGCGAGGGGCCGTTCGCCGAGACATGGTCGAAGGCGCAGCGCCCGATGGTGATCCTGGGGCAGGGCGCGCTGGTCGGGGCGGACGGCGCCGCGGTGCTGGCGGCGGCGTGGCGGCTCGCCGAGCGCGGCGGGGCGCTGAC
>NZ_BANB01000167.1 GCF_000964365.1 Acidisphaera rubrifaciens HS-AP3
CTCCGTCCCCGCCGCCGTGCCGCCGTCCTCGTCCGGCCCGGCCATCCGGTCCGGCCCGTGACGGCCTTCGGATGCGTCGGCCGAGTCGCCGGGACGGGCATCCCGGCGGGCAGCGGCGGCGGTGGCGGGAGCGGCGTCAGGCAAGATCGGGCCCTTCGGGGAACGGGTCGGCCGGCGTCTGGCGCAGGGTCATCTCGCTGCGCCGGGCGGCGGCGCGCTCGGCCCGTTCGGCGCGGTCGGCGCCGCGATGCTCGGCGTTGCGCGCCTCGGTCGGGCGGCGGGTGAACTCCGGCGCGATGTCGGACAGCTCGATGAACTGATCGGCCTGCCGGCGCAGCTCGTCGGCCACCATCGGCGGCGCGGTCTTGATGGAGGAGATGACGGACACGCGGACGCCCTTGCGCTGCACGGCCTCCACTAGACGCCGGAAATCTGAATCACCGCTGAACAGCACGGCATGGTCGATGCGCGCCGACAGCTCCAGCATGTCCACCGCCACCTCGATGTCCATGTTGCCCTTGACGCGGCGCCGCCCGGTCGCGTCCGTGAACTCCTTGGCGGGCTTGGTGACCAGCGTGTAGCCGTTATACGCCAGCCAGTCGGTCAGCGGCTTGAGGGGCGAATACTCCTCGGTCTCAAGCACGGCCGAGTAGTAATACGCCCGGATGACGTGCGCCCGCTTGCGGAAGAACTCCAGCAGATTGCGGAAATCGACGTCGAACCCCAGATTGCGCGAGGCAGAGTATAAATTGGCGCCGTCGATGAAAAGAGCAACGCGCTCGTTGGGCAGAAACTGCATTCTGGTAGCTTTCCCTCAATACCCGCGGCCCATGGCCGCATCACCCGAGACGTCCCCGCCGGTTGGGGTTACGCTGCGGCCCTCTGCTTATGGATGCGGGGCCGTTTCTTAATCACCGGCACGACGATCTCACAAATCCTGTTATCCCTGACGTTGCAACATGTTTTTTTCTGAGATCACGGTCGCCATCGGGGCGAACCTGCCGGGGCCGGGCGGCGCGCCGGCGATCGAGACCTGCCGCGCCGCGTTGGACGATCTGCGGCGCCTGCCGGGCCTGCGACTGGTCGCCGCCTCGCGCTGGTTCGTTACGGTACCGGTGCCACCGTCGCCCGGCCAGCCCGACTACGTCAATGGGGTCGCGCTGCTCGCCGGCGAGACGACGCCCGAGGCGCTGCTCGCCGCGCTGCAGGCGATCGAGGCCGCGCACGGCCGGGTGCGCGGCCTGCCCAACGCCCCCCGCACGCTCGATCTCGACATCATCGCCATGGACGGGCTGGTGCGCGACCACCCGGACCCGGTGCTGCCGCATCCCCGGGCCGACGCGCGGGCCTTCGTCCTGCTGCCGCTCGCCGACGTGCTGCCCGGCTGGGTGCATCCCCGCCTCGGCCAGCCGCTGTCGGCCCTGGTCGCCGCCCTGCCGCCGCAGGCTGCCGCTCCGATGGACTGACCACGCCGCAAAAATCGGCCGGGCGGTTGCTGCACTTGCGTCGTGACCACACATTGGCGTAGAGACTTTCGATTCCTGAAAGTTAAGCTGCGGAGGGTGAGCGCATGGCGCGCGTTACCGTCGAAGATTGCGTCCAGAAGATTCCGAACCGCTTCGAGCTGGTCCTGCTGGCCGCGCAGCGCGCCCGCAACATCAGCCGCGGCGAGGAACTGACGGTCGAACGCGACGACGACAAGAATCCGGTCATCGCCCTGCGCGAGATCGCCGAGGAAACGGTCGAGCTGGGCCGGCTGGAACAGGACCTCATCAAGTCCCTCTCGCGCGCGCCGGAGCCGGAGCCCGCGGACGAGGAGGTGCTTGACCTCATCCCGACCGACCAGAACATCTTCGGCCTGCAGGACGTGAGCGCCGAGGAAGAGGCCGCGACCCTGCCGGTCGAGGGCGAGGAACTCTCCCCCTCCGATCTCGAGGCGGCGATCGAGGCCGAACTCGGCGGCCG
>NZ_BANB01000166.1 GCF_000964365.1 Acidisphaera rubrifaciens HS-AP3
CCCGCTCGCCCCGCCGGTCACGACCGCGATTTCGTCCTTCATGGCTTGACCCCTTCCGCCGCCTTGACCCCGCGCGCGGCGGCGGGCGCGCGACGGCCGGGCCGCAGGCCGGGCCATGCGACGTCGAGCACGCCGCGACGCAGGCCGAGCGCGAAGATCAGGATGATGATGCCGAGCGCGAGCCCGTAATATTCCGTGTAGCGCGTCACCACGTCGTTCAGCCCGAGCAGGATCGCGGTGCCGACCAGCGGCCCGAGGAAGCTGTCGATGCCGCCGAGCATGATGGCGAAGATGCCCTGTCCGGATTCCGGCCAGTTGATCAGCTCGGGATAGGCGCCGGAGACGAACAGGCTGGACAGCACGCCGCCGAGGCCCGCGAAGCCGGCGGCGACGACGAAGGCGATCAGCTTGGTGCGCCAGACGGTGATGCCGAGGAAGCCGGCCCGCGCCTCGTTGTCGCGCAGCATGCGCAGGCTGAGGCCGAAGGGCGTCTGCGTCAGGTGGCGCATCGCCAGCAGGCCGAGCACGGCGACGGTGACGCTGACGCCATACAGAGTCCATTGCGACCCGAGATCGAGGCCGGCGACGACGCGGCGGGGGATGCCGCCCTGCAGCCCCTGGTCGCCGCCGGTCAGCGGTTCCCACGCGATGACGATCGAATAGGCGAGCATCTGCATCGCGAGCGTGACGAAGGCGAAGTAGATCAGCCGCAGCCGTATGCAGATGGCGCCGACCACCACCGCGGCGGCGAGGGTGATGCCGAGCGCGGCCAGCACCCCGACCGGCAGCGGCAGGCTGGTGCGCTGCATCGTCAGCGCGAAGGCATAGGCGCCGAGGCCGTAGAACATGCCGTGGCCGAACGACACGAGCCCGGTGTAGCCGACCAGCAGGTTGAGCGAGGTCGCGAACAGCGCCATCGCCGAGGCGCGTATGGCGAAATCGGCGAAGGCGCGGCTGGGCAGCACGTAGGGCACCGCCAGCAGCACCGCCAGCGCCAGGACGGCGATGATTGTGTCGCGCCTCATACGACCTCGCGCCCGAACAGCCCGGCCGGGCGGGTGAGCAGGATGGCGATCATGGCGATGTACATCAGCCCGTCGGTGAACATGGGAAAGCCGATCGTGCCGAAGCTGCGTATCAGGCCGAGCACGACGGCGGCGACGAGCGCGCCGGCGATCGAGCCCATGCCGCCGATCACGGTGACGATGAAGCTTTCGATCAGCACCGAGAAGCCCATCCCGGGCGTCAGGCTGCGCACCGGCGCCGCGAGGCCGCCGGCCAGCCCGGCGAGCGCGCCGCCGACCGCGAAGACGGCGGCGAACAGCACGGTCGTGTTGATGCCGAGGGCGGCGACCATGTCGGGGTTCTGCGCCGCGGCGCGCACGATCTTGCCCCAGCGCGTCAGCGCCAGCCCGGCGCCGAGGCCGCCGGCGATGACCAGCGCGACCGCGATCAGCACCAGGTAGAAGGGCGGCACCACGCCGCCGGCGATGAACAGCGGCGGCACCTGGAACGCCGCCGGCATGCCCATGGCGTGGAAGTCCGCGCCCCAGACGAGCTTCACCACGTCGTCGAAGATCAGCACGACGGCGTAGCAGATCAGCAGCTGCATCAGCACGTTGGTGCCGTACACGCGGCTGATGAGGAAGCGTTCGAAGACGACGCCGAACAGCCCCATCGCGACGGCGCCGGCGGCGACGGCCAGCACGTAGCTGCCCGTCGCCTGGTAGACCGTCAGGGCGATGTAGGCGCCCAGCATGTAGAACGTGCCGTGGGCGAAATTGACCACCTTCAGCACGCCGAAGATCAAGGTCAGCCCGGCGGCGACGAGGAACAGCAGCATGCCGACGATCAGCCCGCTGGTGGTCTGCGTGACCAGGCAGGAGGCCGAGGTCAGGCAGCCGGCCAGGGCATCGGTGTCCACGCCGGGCGTCCCGTCAGGTGTAGCCCTGCTGCTTCTTCCACTCCGCCTCCAGCTCCAGGATCTGGCCCCAGTCGCCGGGCTTGATGCCCACGATGTACGGCGCGCTCGCCTGCGTGACGCCCCAGCCGATCGCGTAGTCGATGATCGTCTGATCCTCGCGCATGGTGATGGTGCCGTCGGCGCCGAAGGGGCTGTCGATCTTCAGCCCGCGCAGCGCGGCGGACATCGCCTTGCTGTCGAGGGTGCCGGCCTTTTTCGCCGCTGCCTCCAGCATGTGCCACGCGGTCGCGTTCTGCCACGACCAGTTGGTGGGCATCTGGTTGAACCGCTTGCTGTAGGCCTCGCCCCACGCCTTGTTGGCCTCCGTCGCCGGGAAGGTCTCGAGGTAGCGGGTGCCGGAATGCAGGCCGGGCGGCAGGCTCTTGATCGCGTGCAGCACCGGGTAGTCGCCGAGGTTCGGGTTGAACATCGTCGCCTGGTTGAACAGGGCATAGACCGATGCCTGGTTGACGAAGGCCGACAGGTCGCCCGCGTACAGCAGGGAGAAGATCGCCTGCGGCTTGGCCTGCAGGATCTTGGTGATGACCTCGGTGAAGTCGGGCTGCCCGAGCTTGGGCCAGCCTTCGGTGATCACCTCCACCGACGGCATGAAGTGGCGCATCCACTCCAGGTACTGTTTCGTGGTGTCGCGGCCATAGGCATAGTCCGGCGAGCAGGTCGCCCATTTCGTGAGCTTCGCCGCCTGCGCGACATGCGCCGAATAGGCGCCGCCGACGATGCCGTCATGCACGCCCTGGCGTGCGGAGCGGAAGGCGTTGGGCACGCGGATCTTCGGGTCGGCGGTCAGCTTGGACGTCTCGCTCGCGGTATGGATGCAGAGGGTGCCGAGGTCGCGCACCACCTCCTGCACCGCGAAGGCGCCGGAGGAGGCCTCGGCGTCGATCAGGATCTCGCAGCCGTCGCTGTTGATCAGTTCGCGGGCGACGCGGGCGGCCTCCTGCGGCTTGCCGCGGCTGTCGCGGACCAGCAGCTCGATCTTGCGCCCGGCGAGGCCGCCGGCGGCGTT
>NZ_BANB01000165.1 GCF_000964365.1 Acidisphaera rubrifaciens HS-AP3
AGGCCGGCGTCGTCGCCGCGACCGCCAGCCTCGACGCGGCGCGCGAGCAGCTGCGCGTCCTCGCGGCCGACATCGTGCAGGCCGAGGCGGCGGTGACGCAGGCGCGCGCCGCGCTGCGCACGGCCGAACTCAATCTCGGCTACACGGAGATACGCTCGCCGGTGGACGGCTATATCGGCAACCGCGCGGCGCAGGTCGGCGCCTATGTCGCGGCCGGCGCGTATCTGCTGTCGGTCATCCCGTCGCGCGGGCTGTGGGTGGACGCCAACTTCAAGGAGGACCAGCTCGACCGGATGGTCGCGGGCGAGCCGGCGACGGTGCGCGCGGACGCGCTGCCCGGGCATGTATTCACGGCACACGTGACGAGCCTCGCGCCTGGGACCGGCGCGGTATTCAGCGTCATCCCGCCGGAGAACGCGACCGGCAACTTCACCAAGATCGTCCAGCGGGTCCCCGTGCGCGTCGTCATCGACGGCGACGACCCGATGGCGTCCCGCCTGCGGCCGGGCCTGTCCACGACCGTCACCGTCGATACGCGCGTGCCGTGAAGAACCCCCCGCTGCTGCCCTTCGTCGTGATGTGCGCCGGGATGTTCATGGCGCTGCTCGACATCCAGATCGTCGCCTCCTCGCTGCAGGACATCGGCGGCGGTCTGTCGGCGGCGCAGGACGAGATCTCCTGGGTGCAGACGGCCTACCTGATCGCCGAGATCGTGATGATCCCGCTGTCGGGCTGGCTGACGCGGGTGTTTTCCACGCGCTGGCTGTTCACCCTGTCGGCGGCGGGCTTCACGGTGAGCAGCCTGCTGTGCGCGGTCGCCTGGAACATCCAGAGCATGATCGTCTTCCGCGCGCTGCAGGGCCTGCTCGGCGCGTCGATGATCCCGACGGTCTTCACGTCGTCGTTCTACTTCTTCCAGGGCAAGCGGCGGGTCTATTCCGCCGCCGTGATCGGCACCATCGCATCGGTCGCGCCGACGCTCGGCCCGGTCATCGGCGGCTGGATCACGGATACGCTCAACTGGCACTGGCTGTTCTATGTCAACGTGGCGCCCGGCATCCTCATCACAATCCTGGTCCCGCTGCTGGTGCGCATCGACGAGCCGGATCTGTCGTTGCTGCGCGGCGCGGACTATCCGGGCATCGCGCTGATGGCGGTCGGGCTGGGGATGCTTGAATACGTGCTGGAGGAAGGCACGCGGTGGAACTGGTTCGACGACACGACGATCCGCGTGTGCGCCTGGATCGCCGGCGGCGCGCTGATCGCCTTCGCCATCCGCAGCCTCACCTACCGCAATCCCGTCGTCGATCTGCGTGCCCTGGGCAACCGCAACTTCGCGCTGGGCTGCTTCTTGTCCTTCGTCACCGGCATCGGCATGTTCACGACGATCTACCTGACGCCGCTGTTCCTCGGCTACGTGCGCGGCTACAGCGCGTGGCAGACGGGGCTGGCGATCTTTTCGACCGGTGTGGCGTCGCTGGTCGGCGTCCCGGTGTACATCGTGCTCGCGCGGCGCTATGACGGGCGGTGGCTGATGATGTTCGGGCTGGCGAGTTTCGGCCTCGCGATGTGGACATATTCCGCGATCACCAGCCAGTGGAGCGGGTCGGAGCTGATGGTGCCGCAGGTTCTGCGCGGGTTTCCGCAGGTGTTCGCGGTGGCGCCGAGTGTCCTTCTCGGCCTCGGCAGCCTGCCGGCGGAGCGGCTCAAATACGCCAGCGGCCTGTTCAACATGATGCGCAACCTCGGCGGCGCCGTGGGCATCGCCGCGAGCGCCGCGATCATCAACGACCGCACCAACATCCATTTCGACATGATCGCCCAGCATCTGACACCGGCGAGCGGGCCGGCACAGCGACTGCTGGCCGGCGTCGCCGCGCGCTATGGCACGTTGCCGGGAGCGCAGGGCGCGGGCATGGATGCGGCGCTGCGGCAGTTGTGGCATATGGCGTATCGCGAAGCGTCCACGCTTGCCTTCGCGGACGCGTTCCGGGCGATCATGCTTGCTTTCGTGGTGGCGACGCTGCTCGTTCCACTGATGCGCAAAGTGGCACAGCAGCCCGCCGCATCGGCGCCCGCCGCGCACTGACGTCACATATCGAAGGGATTTTCGGCATGACCACACGCTCCGTCCTGATCGAGTGGGAAGACGCCGACATCATCGCGCAGGCGGGGCGGGAGATGGCCGGACTCGATTTCCTGCGCGCCCTGCGCGACGGGCGAATACCGCGGCCGCCGGTCGCGGCGCTGATCGGCACGGACCTGACCGAGGTCGAGCACGGCCGCGTCGTGATGCGGATGACCGCCGCCGAACAGCATTACAACCCGCTCGGCACCGTGCATGGCGGCGTGATCGCGACCCTGCTCGACAGCGTGATGGGGTGCGCGGTGCAAAGCACGCTCGAAAAGGGACGCGGCTACACGACGCTCGAGATCAAGGTCAACTACGTGCGCGCGCTGACCAAGGAGGTCGGCGTCGTCAGCGGCGAGGGGCGCGTCGTCCATGCCGGCCGCCGCTCCGCCGTCGCGGAGGCGCGGCTCACCGACGCGGGCGGACGCCTGTATGCGACGGCGAGCACGACCTGCCTGGTGTTCGACCTGCCGCCGCGCTGACCGCGCCCCGTCAGCCGAGACGCTTGGCGACTTCCTCCAGCATCACCTCGGTCGCGCCGCCGCCGATCGACTGCACGCGGGCGTCGCGCACCATCCGCTCGATGGCGCTTTCGCGCAGATAGCCCATGCCGCCGTGGAACTGCTGGCAGGCATAGGCGACCTCGTTGACCAGTTCGCCGCACAGCGCCTTCACCTGGCTGACCTGCAGCGTGCAGTCATGGCCGAGGCTGTCGAGCCAAGCGGCGTGATAGACAAGCTGCCGCGCCGCCGCGACGCGGGCGCTCAGCATCGCGAGCCGCTGGCGGATCGCCTGCTTCTCCCAGAGGGTGGCGCCGAAGGCCCGGCGCTGGCGCACCCAGTCGAGCGCGAGCGCGATCATCGCCTGCGCCTCGCCCATCGCCTGCGCGCCGAGCACGATGCGCTCGTTCTGGAAGTTGCGCATGATCGCATAGAATCCGCGATTCTCCGCGCCCAGCCGGTTCGCCGCGGCCACGCGGCAGTCGTCGAACACCAGCTCGGCCGTGTCGGATGACCGCCACCCCTGCTTGTCGAGCGCGCGGCCGACGGAAAAGCCCGGCGTGCCGCGTTCGACGGCGAAGATGGAAATGCCGCGGCTGCCCTTGGCCTGCGGGTCGGTGCGGGCCGCGACGAACACCAGATCGGCGAGCACGCCGTTGGTGATGTACATCTTGGTGCCGTTGAGGAGGTAGTCGTCCCCGTCGCGCCGTGCGGAGGTCCGCATGCCGGCGACGTCCGACCCGGCGTCCGGCTCCGTCACGGCCACGGCGGTGATGATCTCGCCGGCGATGATTCCCGGCATCCAGCGCGCGCGCTGCGCCTCCGTCCCGCCATTGGCCAGATGCGGCGAGGCCATGTCGGTGTGGACGAGGACGGTGATCGCGAAGCCGCCGTAGGTGGAGCGGCCAAGCTCCTCCGCCAGGATGGCGGTCGCCAGCGTGTCGAGCGCGGCGCCGCCATGCGCTTCCTCGTAGCGGATGCCGAGGAAGCCCAGCGCGCCCATGCGGCGCAGCACCTCGCGCGGGACGCTGCCTTTGTTCTCCCACGCGGCGGCCACCGGCTTGATTTCGGTTTCCACGAAACGGCGCAGCTGATCGCGGAGCATCACGTGCTCGGGGCGGAAGGCGGGATGATCGAGACAGGCCGGTGCCTCCCGCGCAACCGGTTCCACCGTGTCCATGCCGCGTATCCCCCTGTCGGTGCTGCGGGACGACCGCCATGCGTTTACCGCCGGCCCGGTCGCGTATACCGTGATCGACGCTAGGCAGGCGCGAGGGAGGCGTCAATCGGCACGGCTCGCACGGCCGGCCGGCTGCCCGGCGCAACGCAAAGGGTCAAGAGATGGAAACGATCACCGCCCTGACATCCGCCCCGCTGCAACCCCTGCCCGAACGCTGGCGCGTGCCGAGCCAGGCGGCGCTTCTCGCCGAGGCGCGGGCGGCGGAGCATGCGGGCGGCCCCGCCGGCTACTGGGACTGGGCCGGCCGGCGCTTCGCATGGATGACACCCTATGAAACCGCGATGGAAGGCGGTTTCGGCGACCTGCGCTGCTATGTCGGCGGGCGGATGAACGTCGCGGCCAACTGCATCGACCGCTATGCCGCGGACGCCGCGCATGGCGGCCGGCGCGCCGTGATCTGGGAAGGCGAGGACGGCGACGTGCGGACGCTGACCTATCGCGAGCTGCACGATGCCGTCGCACGCTGCGCGAACGGCTTGCGCGCGCTTGGCGTCACGCGCGGGGATGTCGTCGCCATCCATCTGCCGAACCTGCCGGAGGCGTTCATCGCCATCCATGCCTGCGCGCGGATCGGCGCCATCTATACGGTGCTGTTCAGCGGTTTCGCCCCCGACGCGATCCGGCTGCGGCTGCAGGCGGCGCGGGCGCGCGTGATCGTCACCGCCGACGCGGCGATGCGGCGCGGCAAGCGGGTGCCGCTGCTGGCAAATCTCCGCGCCGCGCGCGCGGGGGTGCCGGCGCTGGAGCATGCGATCGTCGTCAACCGGACGGGCGACCCGCCCGCGCCGGAGCGGGGCGAGATCGCATGGGACAGGCTGCTTGCCGATGCGGCGCCCGACTGCCCGTGCGAGCCGCTCGGCGCCGACGATCCCGCTTTCCTGATCTTCACGTCCGGCACCGAAAGCCGGCCGAAGGGCGTCGTCCACAGCACGGCGGGCTTTCTCATCGGTGCCTGGGCCAACGTGCAATGGCAGGTCGGGCCGCAGCCGGACGACGTCTATTGGTGCGCCGCCGATGTCGGCTGGCTGACCTTCCCGATCCAGGCGGTAATCGGCGGCCTTGCCCATGGGATGACGCTGTTCTGCTACGAGGGCGCGCTCGATTTTCCCGATCGCACGCGGCTGCTGACCACGGCGCGACGGCATGGCGTGACCAAGATCCTGATCGCGCCGACCGGGCTGCGCATGCTGCGCGCGGCCGGCGACGAGGTCGTGGGCCGCGAGCGGCCGTCGGGCCTGCGTCTGATCACCACGCAGGGCGAGCCGCTCGATCCGGAGACCGCCGAATGGACCGAGCGCGTCCTCGACGTGCCCGTCGTCAACGCCTATGGCCAGACGGAGACGGGATCGACCTGGACCTATCCCGTCTATGGCGTCGATGCGCTGAAATACGGCAGTTGCGGCACGCCGGTGCCGGGACATGCCTGCACCGTGGTGGACGATGAGGGCCGCGAGGTCGGCGCCGGCACGCGCGGCAATCTCGTCCTCACCGCGCCCTTCCCCACGCTTGCCCGCACCATCTGGGATGATCCCGAACGCTACCGCACCGCGTATTTCGCGCGTTTCCCGGGCCGGTATGCGACGTCCGACGAGGCGGTGATCGACGATGACGGTCAGATCTGGGTGCTCGGCCGCGCCGACGACGTGATCAACATCGCCGCGCACCGGATAAGCACGATGGAAATCGAAGGCGCGGCGGCGGCGTGGCCGGGTGTGGCCGAAGCCGCGGTGGTGGGCGTGCCGGACCGGCTGCGCGGCACCATGCCGGTCGCCTTCGTCACGTTGCGCGCGGGCGTGGATGCCGACGACGCGCGTCGGGGCGTGGCGGAGGCGGTGGAGACGGCGATCGGCCGCTACGCGCGTCTTGGCGCCGTCTACGTGACGGCATCGCTGCCGAAGACGCGGGCGGGCAAGGTGATGCGCCGGCTGTTGCGCGAGGCGGCCGAGACGCGCGGCGTGCGCGGCGATCTGACCGGGCTCGAGGACCCGTCGGCGCTGGATGCCGTGCTCGCTGCCGTCACCACCGCATGAGACCGATCGGCACGCCGGCGCCGCGCCACGATCAACGTTTTCAGCGCCACGCCGCCCATCACGGCGAGCTGCTGGCGACACTGAACGCACGCCTCGACTGGGCGCTCGCGGGCGGCGGGGCGCGTCACGTCGGCCGCCATCACGCGCGCGGCAAGATGCTGGCCCGCGACCGGATCGACCGGCTGGTGGACCCGATGACGCCGTTTCTGGAACTCTCGCCGCTCGCCGGCTGGGGGCTGTACGACAACGAGGTGCCCGCCGCCGGCATCGTGACCGGCATCGGCATCGTCGCCGGCACACCCTGCATGATGATCGCCAACGACGCGACGGTGAAGGGCGGAAGCTTCTTCCACGAGACGGTGAAGAAGCATCTGCGCGCGCAGGAGATCGCGCGCGAGCACCGGTTGCCGTGCCTCTATCTCGTCGATTGCGGCGGCGCCTACCTGCCGGAGCAGGACCGCGTGTTCCCCGACCGAGGCCATTTCGGCAGCACGTTCTATGAACAGTGCCGCATGTCGGCCGACGGCATCCCGCAGATCAGCGCGGTGTTCGGCGGCTGCACCGCCGGCGGCGCCTATATCCCGGCGCTGTCGGATGAGGTCGTGATGGTGCGGGGCAACGCGCGCATCCATCTCGGCGGCCCCAGCATCGTCAAGGCGGCGATCAACGAGGACGTGGACGGCGAGACGCTGGGGGGCGCGGAGATGCACACCCGCGTCTCCGGCGTGAGCGACTATCTGGCCGATGACGAGGCGGCGGCGCTGGCGCAGCTGCGCCGCATCGTCGCGGGCCTCAACGTCGTGCGGCCGAACCACCAGGCGACCGTGCCGCCCCGCCCGCCCCGGCTTGATCCGTCGGAGATCGCCGGGCTGGTGCCGGACGACCCGCGCGAGCCCTATGACGTGCATGAGGTGATTGCCCGCATCGTGGACGGCAGCGAGGCCCAGGCGTTCAAGCCGGAGTGGGGCGCCACGCTGGTGTGCGTGACCGCGCATATCCACGGCCATCCGGTCGGCATCCTCGCCAACAACGGCCCGCTGTTCTCCGAAAGCGCGGCCAAGGGCGCGCACTTCATCGAGTTGTGCGATCAGCGCCATATCCCGCTGGTGTTCCTGCAGAACATCACCGGCTTCATGGTGGGCACGGAAGCCGAGCGCGGCGGCATCGCCAAGCACAGCGCGAAGATGGTCTATGCCGTCTCCTGTGCCCGCGTGCCGCGCTATACGGTAATCGTGGGCGGCAGCTACGGCGCGGGCAATTACGGCATGTGCGGCCGTGGCTTCGCGCCGCGCTTCCTGTTCGCGTGGCCGAACGCGCGCATCGCCACGATGAGCCCGGATGTCGCGACCAACGTGCTGCTGGAGCTGCGCCGCGCCAGCATCAAGCAGGACGTCGCCGCCGACGCCGAGCTGGCGGCACTGGAAGCACGGACACGCCAGCAGTTCACGGAGCAGAGCGATCCCTACTACGCGACCGCCCGGCTATGGGACGACGGCATCATCGCGCCGCATCAGACGCGCGACGTGCTCGGCCTGTGTCTCGCGCTCGCTGCCGCCGAACCGCGGCAGGAACGGCGCGCGCCCGTGTATCGCATGTAGGCGCCGGTGTTTCCGTCCGTATTGATCGCCAATCGCGGCGAAATCGCCTGCCGCATTGTCCGCACGTGCCGTCGCCTCGGCATACGCAGCATTGCGGTGTTCTCCGAGGCGGATCGAGACGCGCCGCATGTGCGGGCGGCCGATGACGCGGTGGCGATCGGGCCGGCCGAGGCGGCGCGCAGCTATCTCGACGTCGACGCCATCGTCGCCGCGGCCCGCATGACCGGGGCGGCGGCGGTTCACCCGGGATACGGCTTCCTGTCGGAACGCGCGGCCCTGCCGCTCGCGCTTGTGGCGGCCGGCATCGCGTGGGTCGGGCCGTCCGTCGCGGCCATCGAGGCGATGGGATCGAAGCGGGCGGCGAAGGCGCTGGCGCGTGATGTCGGCGTGCCGTGCGTGCCCGGCTACGACGGCGACGACCAATCCGACCGGCGGCTGGCCGAGGAGGCCGCGCGGATCAGCTATCCCCTGTTGATCAAGGCCAGCGCCGGCGGCGGCGGACGCGGCATGCGCCGGGTCGATGCGGAGAACGGGTTGGCCGAGGCGATCACGGCGGCACGCGCCGAGGCGACCGCGGCTTTCGGCAACGGCGAGCTGCTGATCGAACGCCTGATCACCCGCCCGCGCCATATCGAGGTGCAGATCGCCGGCGACAGGCACGGCAACGTGGTCCATCTCGGCGACCGCGAGTGCTCGATCCAGCGCAGCTATCAGAAGCTCATCGAGGAGGCGCCTGCGCCGCGCCTGACGTCCGCGCAGCGCGCGACCCTGCATGCGGCCGCCGTGTCGCTCGCGCGGGCGATCGGATATGACAGTCTCGGCACGGTCGAGTTCGTGCTCGACGAGGACAGCGGCGCGCCGTTCTTCCTTGAGATGAATACGCGGCTGCAGGTCGAGCACACGGTGACCGAAGCGATCACCGGTCTCGATCTCGTCGAATGGCAGCTGCGCATCGCCGCGGGAGAGCCCCTGCCCCTCACGCAGGAGGCGATCGGCTTTCGCGGCCACGCGATCGAGGCGCGTCTGAACGCCGAGGAGCCGGCCGAGGACTATCGCCCGGCCACCGGCACCGTGCTGCGTTTCGACCCGCCCGGCGATCTGCGCGTCGATGCCGGCATCGCGGCGGGTAGCGTCGTCGGACCGTGGTACGACAGCCTGCTCGCCAAGCTCATCGCCCATGGCGATGACCGCGAACAGGCCCGCATGCGGCTGGTCGCCGGGCTGGCCGCGCTGACAGTCGCGGGCGTCGCGACGAACCAGGGCTTTCTGCGCGACGTGCTCGGCGCGGGGGCGTTCATCGACGCGCGCCTGACGACGCGCTTTCTCGCGGACACTTTCCCCGACGGCTGGCGCCCCCCGGTGCCGGACGAGACACGTCTCGCCGCGCTCGCGGTCTGGCTGGCAGGTCACGCGACAGCATCCGGCCCGTGGGGGACGCTGGGCGCCTGGCGGCTGGTCCGGCCGGCCCGCATCTATGCCACCGTCGATGACGAGGAAATCCCCGTGATCGGCGACGCCGCCGCGTTCGAAGCCGGGGGCTGGCATGTCCGTGCCGCGGTCACCGGCGACAGCGTCCTGCTCGACATCGCCGACGCGCCGCGGCACCGCTATGCCTGGGCACGGCAGGACGAGACAATCTGGGTGATGCGCGACGGCGGTGCCTGGCCACATGTCGTGCGGCACGCGGGCGACGCGGCCCTCACCCGCGCCGGCGGCGCAGACAATTCGCGGCGGATCGCGGCACCGATGCCGGGCCTCATCACGAGCGTCGATGTCGTCGCGGGCGCCCACGTCGCCGCCGGTGCCGTCTGCGTCACCATGGAGGCGATGAAGGTCGTGCTGCGTCTCCCCGCGCCGGCCGACGGGATCGTCGCGGGCGTGCATGTCGCGGCGGGCGACACGATTGCGGGCGGCACGGTCCTGGTGGAGCTGACGCCGGCGTGATCGCCGGCCGCACGCGTGTTTGATCTGGATCAGCGCGACGCCCCGCCACGCCAGTGCCAATCTCCCCGCACACCCTCGCCCCCGGACGAACCCGCCGGGCGCCGGCAAGGAGAGAGCAGGCATGACGGACACATCCGGAGCGGATACCGATCTGGCGCTGCTGGACGCCTATTGGCGCGCGGCGAACTACCTGTCGGTCGGCCAGATCTATCTGCTCGACAATCCCCTGCTGCAGCGCCCGCTGCGTCCCGAGGACATCAAGCCGCGCCTGCTCGGCCATTGGGGCACGACGCCGGGCCTCAATTTGGTGTACGCCCACCTCAACCGCATCATCAGGGCGCGCGACCTCGATGTCATCTTCATCGCGGGCCCCGGACATGGCGGTCCGGCCGTGGTCGCCAACACGTATCTGGAAGGCACGTATTCGGAGCTGTATCCTCACGTCACGCCCGACACCGACGGGATGCGCGCGCTGTTCCGGCAGTTCTCGTTTCCCGGCGGCATCCCGAGCCATGCGGCACCGGAGACGCCCGGTTCGATCCATGAAGGCGGCGAGCTGGGCTATTCGCTGCTGCATGCCTATGGCGCGGTCTATGACAATCCCGACCTGATTGCCGCCTGCGTCGTCGGCGACGGCGAGGCGGAGACCGGCGCGCTCGCGGCGAGCTGGCACTCCAACAAGTTCATCAATCCGGCACGCGACGGCGCCGTTCTGCCGATCCTGCACCTCAACGGGTACAAGATCGCAGGTCCCACGGTCCTCGCCCGACTGCCGGAAGACGAGTTGCTGCAGCTGCTCGCCGGCTATGGTCACGCACCGGTCGTCGTCGCCGGCGACGATCCCGCGACGGTCCACCGTGGCCTGGCCGCTGCGCTCGACCGCGCATTCGACGACATCGCGGCGATCCAGCGCGAGGCGCGCGCGCACGGATTTCAACGCCGTCCCCGCTGGCCGATGATCGTGCTGCGCACGCCGAAAGGCTGGACCGGCCCCAAGGAAGTGGATGGCCACCCTGTCGAAGGCACGTTCCACGCACATCAGGTCCCGCTCGGCGGCGTGCGGAGCAATCCGGCGCATCTCGCGCAGCTCGAAGCCTGGATGCGCAGCTATCGCCCCGACGACCTGTTCGGCCACGAGGGCCGGTTGCGGGCGGACCTTGCCGCATTGGCCCCGGTCGGACCGCGGCGCATGGGCGCCAACCCGAACGCCAACGGCGGCCTGCTGCTGCGTGGCCTCGACATGCCTGATTTCCGCGACTACGCGGTGATGGTCGATCGGCCGGGTGGCGTCGATGCGGAGGCCACGCGCGCCGCCGGGCGCTTCCTGCGTGACATCATGGCCCGCAACGATCGCAGCTTCCGGCTGTTCGGCCCGGACGAGACCGCATCCAACCGTCTGGACGCGGTATTCGAGGTGACGGATCGCATGTCGGCGGCGGAGATCCGCCCCAGCGACGAGCATGTCGCGACTGACGGCCGCGTGATGGAAGTCCTGAGCGAGCATCTATGCCAGGGTTGGCTGGAGGGCTATCTGCTGACCGGCCGGCACGGCTTTTTTTCATGCTACGAGGCATTCATCCACATCATCGATTCGATGTTCAACCAGCATGCCAAGTGGCTGAAGGTCACCCGCCAGATACCGTGGCGCGCGTCGATTGCATCGCTCAACTATCTTCTGACCTCGCACGTGTGGCGACAGGACCATAACGGCTTCAGCCATCAGGACCCTGGCTTCCTCGATCACGTCGTCAGCAAGAAGGCCGAGATCGCACGGGTCTATCTGCCACCCGATGCGAACACGCTGCTGTCGGTGGTCGATCACTGCCTGCGGTCGCGCGACTATGTCAACGTCATCGTCGCGGGCAAGCAACCCTCGCCGCAATGGCTGGACATGGAGGCGGCCGAACGTCACTGCGCCCAGGGTCTCGGCGTCTGGAGTTGGGCCAGCACCGATCTGAATCAGGAGCCGGATGCCATCCTCGCCTGTGCCGGCGACGTGCCGACACTGGAAGCCCTCGCCGCGGCCGACCTCTTGCGCCGGCACATGCCGGAGGCACGCATCCGCTTTGTCAATGTCGTGGATCTGATGACGCTGCAATCGCCGAGCGAACACCCGCACGGTCTGTCCGACCGGGACTTCGACGCGCTGTTCACACGCGACCGCCCCGTGATCTTCGCCTTCCACGGCTATCCGTCGCTGATCCACCGGCTGATCTACCGGCGCAGCCAGCCCTCGCGGTTTCACGTGCAGGGATACCGCGAGGAAGGGACGACCACCACGCCCTTTGACATGACGGTGCTGAACGGCATCGACCGATTTCATCTTGCCGGACACGTGCTCGATCACGCGCCGCGTCTGCAGCCGAAGTCGGGCCATCTGCGGCAACTCCTGCGCGACCGTCTCGCCGAGCATCATGCCTATGTCCGGGCAGTCGGCGAGGATATGCCGGACGTGGCGGGCTGGCGGTGGGGCGGCTGAACGCAGCGCCGAATGACCGAACCGGCCCCGGCCTTCAGACGGCGGCGAAGCGATCCGCGAGGGCACGCAGGCCCGTCTCGTAGATATCGGCCTGCACCATGTGGATCAACGCGGCTTCCTGCGCGGCCGGAGGGGCGAAGCGCGCGCGCCAGACGACAAGCGCCTCCTCGCTTGCGGTCACCGGCAGCACCTGCATCGTCGCGACGTAATCGTAGAGCGGCACCGGCGCTTCCAGCAGGCAGTAGGTCAACGAGCGTTCGCGGTCCGACAGGGCAATCAGCTGCTCGCGGAGATGACCGCCCCCCGCGAGACGGAACGCCCGCACCGCCCCCACGACGTCGGCCGCATCGCCATCCTCGATCGCGCTCGCGTCGACCGCCGGATGCCACAGCGCATGCGCGTTGAAGTCGCGCAGCAGACGCCAAACCGACGCGGCCGGCGCCGGGATCACGCCGCTTCGCTCGATACGGACTAGGCTGCCGGCCATGGGCGGCGCTGCAACGCGACCAGGCCGGCGAGGAAGACGTTGCGGCCGATATGGTCCACCAGTTCGCCCTCCCGTGCCTCGGCGCAGCGGAATGACGCCGACCACTCCGCGAAGGCCTTGTTTCCCTGCGTCACCGGCAGCAGCCGCAGCGTCGCCACGTAGCCCTCGACCGCCATGGGGCTTTCGAGGATCGAGTACGTCATCGAAAACTCGTAGTCGGACAGGGCCAGCAGACGTTCACGGATCATTCCGCCGTCGCGCAGACGGAAGACGCGGACGCAGCCGACCTGTGCGGCCGGCTGGTTGCGTTCTATGCGGCTCTCCACGACGAAAGGCGTCCAGGCCGGCAAGGCGTTGAAGTCGCGGATCACGCCCCATACCGCGCCCGCCGGCGCATCGATCACGGCGGAGACGTAGACCTCGGCCACGTCCGACCCTTCAGCGATCGCGATCGTCGTCGCGTGGCGGCGGACCGCCGGCGGGGGCGCCAGGGGATTTCTGTCGGTTGCGCGTCAGCGCGTCGATGTCCTTCGCATCACGCAACACGTCCGTCATCCGCCCGACGCTGCCGCCCTCGATGCCGACTTCCTTCATCAGGCTGTCGATCATCGGCGCCTGCACGCGATAGCGCAGCGCGCTGTCGATCACCTCGTCCGTGACGGTGCGGCGTCCGTCCTGACCGGCGCCGAGGCCGTCGACATGCAGGATGTTGATCCCCTCGATCTTCTCCATCGGGCGCACGCTTTCCCGCACGATCCCCTCGATCTTGTCCAGCAGCTTCATGCGCACGCGCGACGCGCGGGCCTCGCCGCTCAGCACGTTATCGGCCTCGTTGGCGAGCCGCGCGCCCTCGGCATCCACCCTCTGGCGCGTCGCTTCGGCATCGGCACGGATAACGGTGGCGTCGGCCTCGGCCTGCGCCGCGATCCGTTGCGCCTCGGCAAAGCTCATCGCCGCCTCCCGCTCGGCCTCCGCGCGCGCGATCAGGCGCAGACGTTCACGTTCCGTGTCGCGTGCGGTCGCGATCAACTCGACCATCTTCCGCCGTTCCGCGATGGCACGCTCCCGCGTGGTCATCGCCTGTTCCTCGGCCTGCACCGCATGCGCCCGCGCCGCCTCGGCCCCGGCGATTGCCTCCGACCGTTCCTTCGAGCGGTTCGCGAGTTCGACCGCGCGTTCGATTTCCGCAAGCTCGACCAGGCGGTCGCGGTCGATCTCCAGCCGCCGCAGGTCACGCTCGCGCAGCAGATGCGCCTCGCGCACCCCACGCTCGGCCGCGATGCGGGCCCGCTCGATCTCCTCGCCGGAGACGATTTCCGCCTCCTCGAACGCCTGCCGCCGGCCGATCTCCAGAGCCTGGACGGCGCGCTCGCGTTCGATGCGCGCCTCGTCGACACTGCGTTCCCCGGCGAGCCGTTCGCGCTCGATTTCCGCGCGGGACGCGATCTCGGCGCGACGCGCCTCGATGTCGGCGGCGATCACCTCCACCGACTTGCGCGACAGGGCGATCTCACGCTCACGCTCCGCCAGCTCGACGGCCTGCCGTCGCGCGACCTCGAGCGCCTCCTGGGCACGCTGGCGCTCGATCCGCTCGCGCTCGACCGCGAGACCGAGGGCGATCTCCTCCCGCTCCGTCGCCTCGCGACTTTTGAGTTCCGATACCTCCAGCGTCTGCCGCCGGGCGATCTCGCGCCGTCGGATGCCTTCCTCATTCTCGATCCGCAATTCGGTCAGGGCACGGTCCTGGGCGATGCGCGTGCGCTCGGTCGCCTCGTTCGCCTCGATCTGCGCTTGCTGGGCCTCATGGTCGCGCATGGCGCGCTCGCGGGCCAGTTCCGCCCGCTGCATCGCCCGGCGGACCTCGATCTCGCGTTCCTGTTCGAGACGCGCATATTCGGTCTCGCGTTCGATCTCCAGCACGCGCCGTTCGGAATCGAGGTTCTGGTTGCGTATGTCGAGCATCGTCTGCTGCTCGATCTGATTACGGGCGCGGCGCCGCGACTCGATAATCTCCGTGATTTGCGTCAACCCTTCGGCGTCGAACGCGTTCGAAGGATCGAAGTGATCGAGCGACGTCTGGTCGATGTCGACGAGTGCCACGCTTTCCAGCTCCAGCCCGTTATAGGCCAGGGCCTCCGCCGCATGCTCGCGCACGCGCGCCATGTAGACGCCGCGCTTCTCGTGCATATCCTGCAAGGTCATCTCCGCGGCCACGGTGCGCAGGGCGGAGGCGAACTTGCCTTCGAACAGGTCACGGATGCTGTCGGGCTGCATCGCCCGGCGTCCCAAAGTCTGCGAGGCAAGCGCGACCGCCTCGCGCGTCGGCGACACGCGCAGGAAGAATTCGGCGACGATATCGACACGCATGCGGTCGCGCGTGATCAGGGCTCCGCCATCGGCGCGGCGCACCTCGATCCGCATCACATTCATGTTGACGGGCGACACTTCGTGCAGGACGGGGATGACGAAGGCGCCGCTGTTGATCACCACGCATTCGCCGCCGAAGCCGGTGCGGACGAAGGCGACCTCCTTCGTCGAGCGGCGATAGAGCCAGCGCAACAGGTAGACGCCGATCACGACGACCACCGCCAGAACGATGAGCCACAGGATCGCGGCTCCCAGAATCTGCGTTCCCATCACTCCGTTTCCCCCGACATCGGCTTCAGCCCTGTCCGATCGCCTTGAAACGCCGCGTCTGTTCGACGAGCGCCCGCTCCGTCGGCAGCCGCTCCATCGAGGAGGCGCCGTAGAAGCCGTGGCAGTTGCGCGTGTTGGCAAGGATGTAGGCCGCGTCGTCCGGCTCCGCGACCGGGCCACCATGCACCAGCACGAGAATGTCCGACCGCACCCGCAGCGCCGCCTCGGCCCAGGCGTCGACCAGGGCCGGACAGTCGGCGAGACGAAGCGCGGTATCCGCGCCGATCGACCCGCCGGTGGTCAGTCCGAGATGGCAGACAATGATATCGGCCCCGGCCCGCGCCATGGCGGCGGCCTCGTCCTCATTGAACACGTATGGCGTTGTCAGCAGATCACGGTCATGGGCCGCCGCGATCATGTCGATTTCCTGGCCATAGGACATGCCGGTCTCCTCCAGGTTCGCCCGGAAGACGCCGTCGATCAGTCCCACGGTCGGGAAGTTCTGCACGCCGGAAAAACCCGCCGCCTTCAGGTCGTCGAGAAAGCGGTCGAACAGGCAGAAGGGATCGGTGCCGTTGACGCCAGCCAGGACAGGCGTGCGGCGCACCACCGGCAGCACCTCGCGCCCCATCTCCATGACGATGTCGTTGGCGTTGCCGTAGGCCAGCAGGCCGGCGAGCGAGCCCCGGCCAGCCATGCGATAGCGGCCGGAATTGTAGATGACGATCAGGTCGATCCCGCCCGCCTCCTCGCATTTGGCCGACAGGCCGGTCCCGGCGCCGCCGCCGATGATCGGCTCGCGACGCGCCGCCATTTCGCGGAAGCGTTCCATCAGGACGGCGCGTTCGAAGCGCGGCATGGTCAGGCCCTTTTGCGCATGGGGGTGACGACGTCGTGGAAGGCGGCGAGCACGGCCGCGACGAAGGCGGCGTCGTTGATATTGGCCGGCACGCGGATCAGCCGCCGCTGCGGCGTGGGAATGAAAGCCGCCTCGATCGCATCGAACAGCGCGCGATCCGCCGCCGGGTCGTGAAACGGCTGACCGGGGCTGTCGAGCATCGAGACGCCCCCCTCCGGCAACAGGAAGCGCACCGGGCCCGCCATGCGGTTGAGACGTTCGGCAATCCAGCGACCGATGGCGGCGCATTCGGACGCCGTGGTGCGCATCAACGTGACGTTGGCGTTGTGCTCCACGAAGCGTCTGTCGCGGAAGCGGTCCGGCACCGTGTCGCGGGCACCGAAGTTGACCATGTCGAGGGCCCCGCACGATCCGACATACGGCAGCGGCGTTCGGGCGAACACCTCCAGCCGCTCCTCGGTTGCCGCGAAGACGCCGCCTACCAGCAGGTCCGCGATCTCCGTCGTGGTGATGTCGAGCACCGCCGCCAGCATGCCCGATTGCACGAGTGCCTCCATCGACCGGCCGCCCGTCCCGGTTGCATGAAAGACCAGGCAGTCATATTCGCTGTCCAGCTGCGTGGTCAGCGCCTGCACGCATGGCGTCGTCACGCCGAACATGGTGAGACCGAGTGACGGACGCGCCGCCATGCGCGACGACAGGCCGTTGGCCGCGGCCGGTGCACGGGCGATCATGCCGGCGAGTGCGTTGGCACCGTTGCGCAGGATCGTCTCGGTGATCGGATTCAGACCCTGAATGTCGGCGACGGCGTACATCATCATGATGTCGACGGGTCCGACATAGCGGCCGACATCGCCGGAGGCGACGGTCGAGATCATCACTTTCGGCATCCCGATCGGCAGCCGGCGCATCCCGGCGGTCGCCAGCGACGTGCCGCCCGATCCGCCGGCGGAAATGACGCCGCCGATGTCGCGCTGTCGCACGATCCAGCGCTCGAACGCCGCGGCCATCGCGGCGACGGACGCGCCGCGATCGGTGCCGAACACGGCGCCGGACCCGCGGGGATGCAGGCTCGCCACATCCTGCGGCGTGACATCCGCGCTCGACGGACGGCCGCTGGTGGACAGATCGACGGTGCGCGTGCGCAGGCCGAGGTCGCGTATCGTGTCACGCAGGAAGCGCAGCTCCCGGCCTTTCGTATCGAATGTGCCGACAATCAGGGCCGTCCGCCCCTGAGGCATCGGAGCCAACGCCGGGATGCGGGTGACGTCCTCCGCCCTCGGGGCGGTCTCCCCCGCAGTTGTATTCGTCGTGCTTGCGACGTGGGCCGCGGACCAGCGGTTCGGTAATGTCGTCACGGTCCGGAAGGTTGGCGCGCCGTCGGGGCCGGAGCCGCCGCCGCGGCTGACGCGGAAATACACGGGCGGCCCAGCCGCGGCCTCCGCCGCCGGCGGAGGCGGTTCCGGCGCCTCGCCATGTCGCCCCACACCCAGAAGGCGCTGCTGCAGGTCGCGATCGGCCGCGAGGGTGCACGCCGGCAGCGTGCGTTCGATCCGGCCGTTGACCATGATGGCGACGGTGTCAGCCACCTCGGTCGCGACGCCGATGTTCTGCTCGATCAGCAATACGCCGATCTCGCCCTCGTCAGCGAGCCGCGTGAGCATGTGCTCGACCTGTTCGACGATGACCGGCGCCAGTCCCTCTGTCGGCTCGTCCATCACGAGCAGCCGTGGATTGCCGAGCAGCGCGCGGCCGATGGCCAGCATCTGCTGCTCGCCGCCCGACAGTTGCGCGCCGCCGTTGCCGCGACGTTCGGCGAGGCGGGGGAAGGCCTGATAGACCCGCTCCACCGTCCATGCGGCGTCGCGACCGCCGCGCGCGGCCAGACGCAGATGCTCGTCCACGGACAGGCTGCGCCAGACGCGGCGGCCCTGCGGCACGTAGCCCACGCCCGCGCGGGCAATGGCATGCGGTTCCTGTCCCGCAAGTTCCCGCCCGTCCAGCATGATCGATCCGGCGTGCGGCGCCTTGAGCCCGGTGATCGCGTTGCAGAGCGTCGTCTTGCCCATGCCGTTCCGGCCGACGATGGACAGGATGCCGGAGGGCAATGTCAGGTCGATGCCCTGGATGACGTGCCCGGCGCCATAATAGACGTGCAGGTCGCGCACCTGCAGCAGCGGGCGGGCGGCGGAGCGTTCAGCCATGCGCGCCGCCGAGATAGATGGCCTGCACCTCGGCATCCGCCTCGATCTCGTCGGGCGTGCCTTCCTTGAAGATGCGACCGTTGTGCATCATCGTCACCCGCTCCGCGACGCGCAGGGCGACATCGAGATCATGCTCGATGATGATGTAGCCGATATGCGCCGGCAGCGCCGTCAGGATCGCCACGAGGTCACGGCGTTCGGTGGGCGCAAGCCCGGCGGCGGGTTCGTCGAACAGGATGAAACGCGGCGCGCCGGCCAGCGCGAGCGCGATCTCGACCTGCCGCTTCTGCCCATGGCTGAGCTGCCCCACGGCGACATCCCGCGCATCATCAAGGCGAACGGCATGCAGCAATTGCTCCGCCTGCGCGCGTGTGGCGTCGTCGCGGCGCGGGCGCAGCAGCGAGAAGCGCCGGCGCGAGACGCCCCGGCATGCGAGGAAGATGCTGTCGATCACCGAAAGCCCGTCGAACAGCAGCGAGATCTGATAGGTCCGGCGCAGACCGCGGCGGATACGTTCGTGCGCGGGAAAATGCGTCACGTCCTCGCCGAAGAAGCGGATACGGCCGGACGAGGGCGGAAAGTCGCCGGTGATGGTGTTGAACAGCGTGGTCTTGCCGGCCCCGTTCGAGCCAAGGATGGCGCGGCGCTCACCGGCGCGGACCGACAAGGTGATGTCGGCCAGCGCGGTGAGCGCCCCGAACCGCCGGCCGACGCCGACGAGGTCGAGGGCGTGCGCCCCGGCCTCATCCAGCGACAGCGCGACGGCATCGGACATGCGCAGCCTACTTGCAGCTCGGGTTGTCGCGGCTCGGGTGGCCGATCTTCAGGAACTCCGCCTCCGGCTCGCCCAGGGTCTGGTTCACGTTGTCGACCACCTTGATGACCTTGTTCAGCAGCACGCCGCCCTTCCCCTCCGTCACCTCGGTCACGAAGATATCGGCGATGCCGTTGCGGTTGTGATCGAGTTTGACCGGGCCGGTCGGCGTGTCGAACGACAAGGTCGACAGAACCTCGCGGTATTTCTTGCCGCCATCGGACAGATCGCCGTTGACCTTGGCAAGCGCAAGGAGCGCGGCTTTCGTATTGACGTAATAGGCATGCGCGAACAGCGACGGTACCGGAAATCCGTCCGGGAAGGCCTTGCGGTATTCCGCGGTGAAGGCCTTCCATCGCGGATCGTCCCACGTGTCGGCGGTCGGACCTGCGGCCGGCGTGCCGATCACGGCATTGCGTATGGTGCCCTTGGACCCCAGCACGGTCTGATCGACCGTGATCGAGCCGCCGATCAGATGCGCCTTGCCGCCGGACTGCTGATACTGCGTCAGGAAGTTGATCGCATCGGCGCCGCCGAGCGCAACATAGACGGCGTCCACGTCGTCGGGCAGCGCGGCGATCACCGAGGAGTAGTCCTTGTTGCCGATCGGCACCCAGAACTTCGCCGTGACATGGCCGCCGAGCTTGCAGAACGGCAGCATGAAGCCTTCCACCTGACTGTACGGGAAGGAATAGTCTTCCGCGACCGTCGCGACGGTATGGTATCCCTTGACCTTGTAGACATACTCGCCGAGGCCGGCCATCCACTGCACACCGTCGGTAGAGAAGCGGAAGAAGTTCGGCGCCGGGCTGTAGAGCGTCGTGTCCTGCGCCGCGGACGAGCCGTTGAGGAACGTCACGTTGGGTTGCGTCTTGGCATAGTCCTTGATCGCGATGCCTTCCGACCCGGACAGCGGACCGATCAGGATCTGATCGCCGTCCTGCTCCACCAGCTTGCGCGCGGCCTTGACGGCGCTGTCCGGCGTCGCGTCGGACGAGCCATAGGTGACGACGATCTTCTTGCCGGCGACGGTGTAATTGACTTCCTGCAGGGCGAGCTTCATGCCGCGAAGCCCGTCCTGACCGAGGACGGTGAACGCGCCTTCCAGCGTCGCGAGGCCGCCCATCTTGATGACGTCCTCCGCCCGCGCCGGCTGCGCCAGACAGGCGGCCGCCAGCGCCGCCGCCATAACGGTGCGTCGTTTGGTGAGCATCGATATCCTCCCTTTGGATATATTCTGGTTCTTGGTCATATCCGTGACCGCTGCGGGACGGCCCCGGCGGGTCGCGCGGGCTCGGGCTCGGCGAAACTGCGCGTGGGCACGGCGTTGCGCAGCCGGGCAAACAAGCCGAGCAAACCGTCCGGCGACAGCAGGACGACAGCCAGGAACACGATGCCGATGACCGTGTTGAAACGCTCGGGATCGATCAGGTCGATGGCGAAGTTCTGCAGCACGGCAAACAGCAGCGCGCCGAAATACGGGCCCGCCGGCCGGCGTATGCCGCCGACGACCGCGATGACCAGCGTGTCGATGGCCGCGGCGACGCTGATCGTGCCCGGCGAGATCTGGCTGTTGAACCAGACCAGAAGCACACCGGCCGTCGCGGCGATCACCCCCGCCAGGAAAAACGCGAAGACGCGCAGCGCCGGCACGTTGAAGCCCAGGGCGCGCATCCGGCGCGGATTGTCCCGCACCGCCTGCAGCGCGAGGCCGAAGGTCGATCGCTCGCCGTACAGCGCGGCCGCATAGAAAGCCGCGGCGACCGCGAGGCAGAGGTAATAGAACGGAATCGGCCTGCGCCACGCGATGCCGAACGCATGCGGCGGCACGACGCCGTGGAAACCGTTGAAGCCGTTCAGCACCGCGTAGTTCTGTCGCGCGAAATAGAAAAAGGCCGTCGCGACCGCCAGCGTGATCATGATCATGTAGATCCCGGCCGAGCGGACCGCGAGCAGGCCGATCAGGCTTGCCACCACGGATGCGATCAGTACGGCGACGGGCACATACAGCCACCACGGCCAGCCGAAGCCGAGCAGACCGGATTCGTTGGTGCCGAGGATCGCGACCAGGTAGCCGGCCACGCCCGCGACCATCATCTGCGCGAGGCTGACCATGCCGCCGTATCCGGCGAGGATCATCAGCGACAGCGCGATCGTCCCCAGGATCAGCGAATACGCCCCGATCTGGAAGACGAAGAACGGCGATGCCACCAGCGGATACGCCAGCAGCAGCAGCCCTGCGACCAGATGCGTCGCGGCTCTGGGGCTCATGCGGCGCGCACGATCAGCCCCTGCGGGCGCACGGCGAGGACGGCCACCATGATGATGAACGTCAGCACGACGCCATACGTCGGGAAATAGGCGAGGCCGATCTGCTCGGCGAGGCCGACCAGGAGGGCCCCGACCGCGGCACCCGTGATCGAGCCCATGCCGCCGACGATCACCACCACCAGCGAGGCAAGCAGATAGCGGACATCCTCCCCCGGCGCGACGGACAGCGCGGTGCCACCGATCACGCCCGCAAGCCCGGCGAGGCCGGCGCCCACGCCGAACACGGCCGCGAAGACGAGATGCACGTTCACACCCGTCGCCGCCAGCATGCCGCGATCGTCGACTCCTGCGCGTATCATCATCCCGACGCGGGTCCGGTTCAGGAAGACATACAGCGCGATACCGATCGCCACCGCGGCGACCAGCACCGCGAGGCGGTAGAGCGGATACATCATGAACACGGCCCGCCCGTCGTGCCGGACCGCGGTGATGATCGGCGTGGAGACCGCGCCGTCGAGCCAGGACGGCACGGTGAACTGATAGGTCGTCCCGGTCCAGAACCACAGCATGAGATCGGCGGCGACGATCGAGATGCCGATGGTCACCAGCGTCTGGCGCAGCTCGTCGCCTTCCATGCGGCGGAAGATCAGGATCTGCATCAGCACGCCGATCACCGCCGCCGCGAGGAAACCGGCGGCCACGGCCAGCAGCCAGGAACCGCTCGCCGTCGCGACGTCGTAGCCGACATAGGCGCCGAACAGATACAGCGACCCATGCGCCAGATTGACGTTGCGCATCAGGCCGAACACCAGGGTGAAGCCGCTCGCGACCAGAAAATACAGCCCGGCCAGCGTGATGCCGTTGAAGATGGTGATGACGAACACCTTCTTCGGCCCGAGCAGCGCCACCAGCCACGCCGGCCACACGGCGAGGAACATCCAGAGCAGGATGGCGGCGGCAAGGGCTGCCGCCACGACCGTGACCGGATGTCTCATGCCACGTTGCCCGGCGTCCGCGTGATCAAGCGGTCAGCCGTCGGCGCTGTTCGTGCATCGCCGGGCGCTTGTGGAAGCGGCCGTCCTTCATGATGGCAAGCAGGCGGTCGTGGTCCTGCAGCACGCGCACGTTGGCGACCGGATCGCCGTCCACCAGCAGCAGGTCGGCGAGGAAGCCCTCGCGGATCTGGCCGAGTTCGTCGCCCATGCCCATGATCTGCCCACCGTATTTCGTCGCGGCGAGGATGGCCTCCATCGGCGTGAAGCCGAGCAGGTCGACGAAATATTCGATATCCTTGGCATTCGTGCCCTGCGGCGTCCAGGCGAAGCCGTAGTCGCCGCCGATCAGGACCCGGATGCCGCGACGATGCATCTTCTTCATCGTCTCCACCGCCATTTCCAGCTCGCGCTCGTACATCATCGCGACCGACGAGCCGCGCTTGATGCCGTATTCGTCCGCATGCCGGGCGGTGCGGATCAGCCATGCGAGGCCGGGTGCGACGAAGTGGCGGTCCTTCGCCGCCTCGAGCATGTCGAGCGCCTCCTCGTCGGCGAAGGAGGCGTGATAGATGTTCTGTATCCCGTGCCGCACGCATTGCTTCACGCTTTCGGACGAGCGCGCGTGGGCGGCTAGGACCTTACCGCGGGCACGCGCCTCGCGGACCGCCATGGTGATCTCCTCGTCGGACATGGGGGTCTCCTCGGCCCGCATGCCGGTGATCTCCTCGCCGGACAGGTTCAGCTTGATGCTGTCCACACCGTATTTGATGAGCGTCCGCACGACGCGGCGGATCTCCTCGGGTCCGGAGACGACGATCCCGAGGTTGAGGCCCTCGTGCGGGATATGCGACGGGGCGGAGTCACCGAGGCCGCCCACCGTCGTGATCTCCGGACCGGCCGCCGTGTAGCGCGGTCCGGGCAGGCGCCCGGCATTGATGAAGTTGCGGATCACCACATCCAGGCGCGGCTTCGCCGCCGCCGCCCCCCGCCCGGCCGTGAAGCCGGCATCCAGCACCAGCTTGGCCATCTCGGCGGTGACGAGGATGTGCTCCTCGGGCGGCATCATCTGGATCGGCTCGATGCCCGGGGCATTGTTCCACGACAGATGCAGATGCGCGTCGATCATGCCGGGCATCAGCGTGGCGCCCATGCCGTCGATGACGGTGGCGCCCCCCGGCGTGGCGCCCGACGGGGCGAAGCGGGAACTGCCGCGCGTGACGTGCCGGATGCGGTTCCCCTGCACAAGCACCTCGCCCGTGTACGGATATTCGCCGGTGCCGTCGAGCACGCGCACGTTCGTGAACAGAACCGACTGCGCGTCGCGTCCGCTGCCGCCCAAGGACGCGCCGTAGCCATTGCCGTCCGCCATCCGATCCTCCCCCAGCTTGCCGTCCGATCCGGGCAGCGCCTGTCCGGCGTCTTGGTCCTCGCCCGCCTGCTCAGCGCGCCATCATGACACGCGCAACAGGAAGTCGCCCATCCGTTCGTTGCAGGCACGCGGGCGTTCGAGGGTGCTCCAGTGGCCGCACCGGTCCAGCGTACGCAGCCGCGCCGACGGCAGCCGGTCCGCGAGGTCGCGCGCCATGCCGACCGGCGCCACAGCATCCTCCTCGCCCGTCACCAGCAGCGCCGGGGCGGTGATCAGGCGGTGGTCCGCCGCCTCTGCCGCCGCCAACGCCTCGCAGTGGCGGGCATAGCCCTCGGCGTCCTGTCGCATCACCGATTCCCGTACGAACGCCGCCACCGCCGGGTTCTCTTCGCGGATTGCCGTCGCGATCGAGCCCTGGATGATCTGATCGGCGATGGGAGCCATCCCCTCGTGACGGGCGAGACGCGCCCGGGCGGCGAGCCCCTCGCGGGCTGCCGGCGCCGGCTCCAGGATCGCGCCGAACAGGACGAGCGAGGCGACGAGCCCGGGTGCCATCGCCGCGATATGCTGGCAGATCAGCGTGCCCATGGAGTGACCCACGAAATGCGCCCGCCCGACGCCCAGATTCGGCAGCGCGGCGATCACCGCGGCGGCGAGCCCGCCGACCGAAAGAGGCTCGTGCGGCACCGGCGAACGGCCCGCACCCGGCAGGTCGAAACGCACCGTCCGGAACGACGACAGCGCCGCCATCTGCGGTTGAAACGTGTTCGACGTGCCGCCCAACCCGTGCAGCATGACCACGGCCGCACCATCGCCCTCGACATCGGCAACCATCGCGCCGACGCGCACGGTCGTCACCGGGCAATCTCCTCGACGCGGTTCTCAAGGACGCCGATGGGGCCGATTTCGATGCGCACGACGTCGCCCGCGCGGAGATAGCGCGGCGGGTCGAAGCCGATCCCGACGCCGGCGGGCGTGCCGGTCGCGATCACGTCGCCAGGCTGCAGGGTGATGCCGGCGGAAAGCGTCGCGATGATCGTCGGGACGTCGAAGATCAGGTGGCGTGTGTTGCTTTCCTGGCGCAACTCACCGTTCACCAGACAGCGGATGACCGTATCGCCGAGGTCGAGCGCGTCGCGCGTGACGGCGAACGGGCCCATCGGACAGAACGTGTCCTGCGACTTGCCGATCAGCCACTGGCTGTATCGGCCCTGCAGGTCGCGGGCGGTCACGTCGTTGACGATCGTATAGCCCCAGACGTGATCCAGCGCGTCCGCCGCACGGATGCCGCGGCCGCCCCGCCCGATGATCACGGCAAGCTCGGCCTCGTAATCCACCGCCGCGGACACCGACGGGTCGATCCGGATCGGCTCGCCGTGGGCGATTACCGTCTCCGGCACCTTGGAGAAGATGATCGGATGCTTCGGCACTGCCCCGGCCGCGGCGCTGGAGTCGAAGCCGCTGCGGGAGAACTCATGGGCGTGGTCATGGTAGTTCTTGCCGACGCAGAAGATGTTGCGCGCCGGGCGCGGCACCGGCGCATCAAGCCGGACGCGGTCCAACGGCAGCGGCGACAGGGTCGCGGGCACCGCACGCCCGATCAGCGCGACGACGCCCGCCCGGGCCGCATCCGCCGACAGGTCGAACGGCGCGACGGAACCCGCATCGGCGTCCACCAGCCCCACACGCCGCTCATCGCCGATCGTAAAGGTCGCCACCCGCACGAGACTGCCCTGTCCGCGATCCGTGCCGCGGCTTGTTATTGGCTCAGCCTAGAACGGAGCCTTGGCCTCGGACAAGGCACAAAATAGGGCCAATGGGGCGATAGGTGCTCGACCGTTCCGACGAAACAGGCTAATTGGTTCACGATCGGCTCAGAAAGAGGCTGCGATCGATGCCCCGTCTGGTAGCTTCCGACGTCGCCCGCACGCTGCGCGAGCGCATCATGTCCGGCGACTGGGCGGATCGCCGCGTGCCGCCCGAACGGGCCCTCGCCGCGGAACTGGGCGTCGCCCGCAACACGGTGCGCCGGGCGATGCGCCTGCTCTCCGCCGACGGCGCCATCACGCGCCATGTCGGGCGCGGCACCTTCGTCGTCACCGCGCCACCGGCCGGGCCGGACGTGGACGGGACCGACGATCTCGCCGGCACGATCGCGCGGATGGAGGGGGCGAGCCCCGCCGACATCATGGAAATCCGGCTGCTGCTGGAGCCGGCAGCGGCGGCATTCGCCGCGACGGACGCGAGCATCGGCGATCTTGCCGCCGTCGAGGCGGCGCATCGCGAAGCCGTGGCGGCCGACGACATGCCCGGTTTCGAAACCTGGGACGCGGAGTTCCATCACCGCATCTTCGCCTGCGCCCGCAACGAGCTGCTGCGGGAGTTCCACGCGCTTGTGCGGGTGCTGCGCAACCGCGCGCCCTGGTTCGACATGAAGAAGCGCTCGTTCTCCGAGACGCGGCGCCTGGCCTACTGCCAGGAACACGGGGCGATCCTCGCCGCCCTGCTCGACCGCGACCCGGAGGGGGCGCGTGGGGCAATGCACGCGCATCTCAAGACTGTCGAGACGAATATTCTGCGGCGATAGGCCCCCCGGCGTCAGCGTCGGCGGCGCAGCGCGCCAGCCCACGCACGATCCGGCCCGCGACAACAGGCTGCGGGCCGGATCGGCGCATCGCCGTCGCGCGGGATCAGCGGATCGCGATGCCGGACGAGGCGTTGGCGGCGTACTGCCCCGGGCTCGGGGCGACGACGACGCCGTGCGCGGTCTGCGGGGCCACCGCCGGCACCCATATGCTGGCGCGGTTGCCGTCGATGCCGTGCCAGCTGCCGGCCGCCTCGAACGGACCTGCGGATTGCGCGAGGGCGCTGCCCGCGCTCAGGGCGAGGATGGCGGCGGCGATGATGGTCGTGCGTGTCATGACTCTGGTCCTCCTCCGATGAACGAGCCTGCCAAACCGGGCTTCTCGTTTTCGGCCCACCCGATATCGCGTCGGCGGTCGGGTGGCGGGAGGACGGGTCGGATCGTATCTGTCATGCACCCCGGGGCATGAATGACAGGTATGTCGGGGGCGTCAGTCGGGGATGGCCGCCCGGAACCAGCCGGCAAGCCCCGGATCATCGCGCAGCGCGTCACGCAACGCGGCCACGGTGGTCGGCCGACCGAGGACCGTCACTTCGCTGAAGAACGCCGTCTCGCCGCGCACGCGGGCCAGGAACAGGCGGCGAAGCGCCTCGGCGGCCGGCGTACGGGACACGCAACAGGCACAGCCGGCCGGATGCGGGCCGGACGCGGCGGCCGGCATGGCCGGAAACGAGAAAACCGTGGCCGTCGGTGCGGCCGCCGGCAAGCCTTCCTCAATCAGCACGACGGCACCCTCCGGCACGACGGCCGGCAGCGTGAAGCGGACCAGAACCCTGGCATCGACATACGACATCATCTGGACATAAGGATATCTTTATGTGATAGACAAAGCATGGACAGTCTCCTCGCCGCCCTGCGCGCCGCCGCTGAGCCGACCCGGCTGCGCCTGCTGGCGCTCGCCGGTCGGGGCGCGTTCTGCGTCACCGAGTTCTGCGAGATTCTGGGCCAATCGCAACCGAGACTGTCGCGCCACCTCAAGCTGATGACGGAAGCCGGCCTGCTGGAGCGGGTGCGGGAGGGCGCGAATGCCTGGTATGCCCTGCCGTCCGGCGACGCCGGCGATCCGGCCGCGACGGGGCTCGCGCGCGATCTCGCGGCGCGGCTGCCGGACGACGACGCCGTGCTGGCGGCGGACGCGCGTCAGGCCGCCCGGGTCCTGGCCGAACGCGCCCGCGCCGCGTCCGAGACGTTCCGCCGGCAGGGCGCGGACTGGGACGAGATGCGTGCCCTCGATCTGCCCGCCGCGGCCGTGGAACAGCGGCTGCTGGACCTGCTCCCTGACCACGGGCTTGGGCGCCTGCTCGACATCGGCACCGGCACCGGGCGTCTGCTGGAGGTGCTGGCCCCGCGCGTCGCCGCCGGTCTCGGCATCGATGCGAGCAAGGCGATGCTGGCGCTCGCCCGCACGCGGCTGGCCGGCGAGGGGCTGGGTCACTGCTCCGTCCGCCAGGGCGACATGTACCGCATGCCGCTGGCCGATGCGTCCTTCGACCTCGTGACCATGCACATGGTCCTGCACTACGCCGAGGACCCGGCCGGCGCGATCGCCGAGGCCGCGCGCGTGCTGCGGCCGGGCGGGCGGCTGATCATCGTCGAACTCGCGGCGCATGACCGCGCCGACGTCATCGAGCGTTTCGCCCATCGGTGGTCCGGCTTCTCGCCCGCGCAACTGGCCGCCCTGCTCGGCGCCAACGCCTTGCTGGCGGAGCCGCCGGCCCTCGTCGATGCGCCGCTTCCCATCCTCGTCTGCCCGGCGCGGCGCAGCGCCGAGGCCCTGCCCGCCCGCCTGTCCGCGCTTGCCGTCTGACCCGAGAAAGGCCCCGCATGTCCCGTCCCCCTCTGCTCGAAGCCCTGCGTGAGCGCGTGCTGCTGTGCGATGGCGGCATGGGCAGCCGTGTCCAGGCGCTGACGCTCGACGTTGACCGCGATTACTGGGGGCGGGAGAACTGCACCGAGGTGCTGAACCTCGCGCGCCCGGACCTCGTGCGCGAAATCCACCGCGGCTACTACGAGGCCGGCGCCGACATGGTGGAGACCAACAGCTTCGGCGGCTCGCCCATCACCCTGGCCGAGTTCGACCTGCAGGACCGCGCCCACGAGATCAACCGCATCGCCGCCGAACTTGCCCGCGAGGCGGCCGAGACGTTCGCCGACGGGCGCGACCGATGGGTGGTGGGCAGCGTCGGGCCGGGCACCAAGCTGCCGAGCCTGGGCAACATCGACTACGACACGCTGGAGGATGCCCTCGCGGTGCAGTGCGCGGGTCTGATCGCGGGCGGCGTGGACGCGATCCTGATCGAGACCTGCCAGGACACGCTACAGATCAAGGCAGCCGTCAACGGCGCGAAGCGGGCACGGGCGGAGGCGGCGCGCGACGTGCCGGTCTTCGTGCAGGTCACGGTCGAGACGACGGGCACGCTGCTCGTCGGCCCGGATATCGCGGCGGCCGCGACCGTGGTGCGCGCCCTCGATGTGCCGCTCCTCGGCCTCAACTGCGCAACCGGGCCGCAGGAGATGGCGGAGCATGTCCGCTGGCTCGCGGGCAACTGGCCCGGCCTGATTTCCGTGCAGCCGAACGCGGGTCTGCCGGAGCTGGTGGACGGGCAGACGCGCTACCCGCTGGGACCGGAGGAGATGGCCGGCTGGGTCGAACGCTTCGTGACGGAGGACGGTGTCAACCTGATCGGCGGCTGCTGCGGCACCTCCACGCCGCATATCGCTGCCCTCGACGCCATGCTGCGCCGGCGCGGCGGCCACCGGCCCGTGCCCGTCGCGCGCAGCGCCGTCTGGATGCCCTCGGTCGCAAGCCTGTACGGCCAGACGGCATTGCGCCAGGAGAACAGCTATTTCTCGATCGGCGAGCGCTGCAACGCCAACGGCTCGAAGAAGTGGCGCGAATTGCAGGAACGCGGCGACTGGGACGGATGCGTCGCGATGGGCCGGGAACAGATAGGCGAAGGCTCCAACGCCCTCGACATCTGCACCGCCTTCGTCGGCCGCGACGAAATGGGTGAAATGACCGAGGTCATCCGCCGCTTCACCAGCACGGTCAACGCGCCGCTGGTGATCGATTCGACCGAAACGCCGGTGATCGAGGCGGCGTTGAAGCTGCATGGCGGCAAGCCGATCATCAACTCGATCAATTTCGAGGACGGCGAGCGCGCGGCGGCCGACCGGCTGGTGCTGGCGCGGCGGTTCGGCGCGGCGGTCATCGCGCTGACGATCGACGAGGAGGGCATGGCCAAGACCGCCGCCCGCAAGCTCGACGTCGCCCGACGGCTGGTCGATTTCGCCTGCAATCGCCACGGACTGCCACAATCGGATCTGCTGATCGATCCCCTCACCTTCACGATCGCGACGGGCAACGAGGATGACCGCAAGCTCGGCGAGGAAACGCTGGAGGGCATACGCCTGATCCGGGAGGCATTTCCCGAGATCCAGATCATCCTCGGCCTGTCGAACATCAGCTTCGGGCTCAATCCGGCGGCGCGGGCCGTGCTGAACAGCGTGTTCCTCGATCATGCGGTGAAGGCCGGCATGACCGGCGCGATCGTGCATGTCAGCAAGATCCGTCCGCTGCACCTGATCCCGGCCGACGAGGTCACGGTCATGGAGGACCTGATCTTCGATCGCCGACGCGAGGAGTATGATCCGCTGGCGCACCTGCTGGACATGTTCGCGGATCGCAAGGCGGCCGACGCGGTCAAGAAGGTGCGCGCCGACACGGTCGAGGGACGCCTGCGCGACCGCATCGTGGACGGCGACCGAAAGGGCCTGGCCGACGAGCTCGACGAGGCGATGCGCACGCATCCGCCGCTCGACATCATCAACAACATCCTGCTCGACGGGATGAAGACGGTGGGCGAGTTGTTCGGCGCCGGCAAGATGCAGCTGCCCTTCGTGCTGCAGTCGGCCGAGACGATGAAGGCCGCCGTGGCGCATCTCGAGCCGCACATGGAGCGGGTCGAGGGACAGCAGAAGGGCACGATCGTCCTCGCCACCGTCAAGGGCGACGTGCACGACATCGGCAAGAACCTCGTCGACATCATCCTGACGAATAACGGCTACAAGGTCGTCAATCTTGGTATCAAGGTGCCGCTGGCCGACATGGTCACGGCGGCGCGCGAGCACCGGGCGCACGCGATCGGCATGTCGGGCCTGCTGGTCAAGTCCACCGTGATCATGCGCGAGAATCTCGAGGAGATGACGCGGCAGGGGCTGGAAATCCCGGTCCTGCTCGGCGGCGCCGCGCTGACGCGCGGCTATGTCGAGGACGATTGCGCACGCGCCTATGCCTGCGGCCGCGTCGCCTATGCGCGCGACGCCTTCGACGGGCTGCATTTGATGGACCGCGTCACGGGCAACGCCTTCGACGATTATCTCGCCGCGATCCAGGCGAAGCGTGCCGGCAAGGCGCGCAACACCACGCGCACGCTGGGGCAGGCGGATGCAAAGGCGTTTCGCCCGATCGACGTGGCCGCCGTGCGCGCCCGCCGGCAGCGGATCACGCGGGACGTGCCGGTGCCGACGCCGCCCTTCTGGGGCGCGCGCGTCATCGAAGCGGCCCCGAAGGCGATCGTGCCGTTCGTCAACGAACGCAGCCTGTATCAGTTTCAGTGGGGTTTCCGGAAGCAGGGGCGCAGCCTGGACGACTTCCTGGGCTGGGCGAAGCAGGAGCTGCGCCCGGTCATGAAGCGGATGCTCGCCCTCGCCGAGGCCGAGGAGATCCTGCGTCCGCAGGCGATCTATGGCTACTGGCGCGCCGCCGGCCAGGGCAACGATCTCATCCTGTTCGAGGCCGACGGCACCACCGAGGTCGCCCGCTTCACGCTGCCCCGCCAGCCGCGCGAGGACGGTGAATGCATCGCGGACTTCTTCCGTGACGTGGACGACGAGGAGCGTGACGTCATCGGCCTGCAGGTCGTCACGGTGGGCCAGCGCGCGAGCGACGTCGCGCGGACATGGTTCGACGACAACCGGTATCAGGATTATCTCTACCTGCACGGGCTGGGCGTGGAGATGGCCGAGGCGATGGCGGAGTACACGCACAAGCGTATCCGCGCCGAACTCGGCTTTTCCGGCGAGGATGACCGCGACATGGAGAAGATGCTGGCGCAGGGCTATCGCGGCAGCCGCTATTCGTTCGGCTATCCGGCCTGCCCGAAGCTGGAGGACCAGGCGCAGTTGCTGCGTCTTCTCGACGCCGGCCGGATCGGCATCAGCCTGTCCGACGAATCGCAGCTGCACCCCGAACAGAGCACCAGCGCGATCGTCGTCCTCAATCCGCGCGCCAAGTATTTCTCGGTCTGACCGCGAGCGCATGGCGCAGCCGCGCCAGCGCCGGCGGGTCCGGCGGCAATCCGAGGCGCAGCCAGCGCGGCTGCGCCGGAAAGCGTCGCGTCAGGATGCCGTGCGTGCAGAGATGATGATGCAGCGACGCGGCATCGGCGACTTCGACGAGATGAAACAGCAGCGCGCCACCGCGTATGTCGAGTCCCGCCTCGGTCAGTACCGCGCGCAGCCCCGCCGCCTCGACCTCGAGGCGTGCCCGCGCGGCGGCGCGCCACGCATCGTCGCGCAAGGCGGCCCGCCCGGCGACGATGGCCGGACCGCTCACCGGCCACGGCCCGAGCGATGCCCGCAATCGCCGGGCAAGGTCGGGATGGGCGAGCGCGAAGCCAAGCCGAAGGCCCGCGAGGCCATAGGTCTTGCCGAAGGACCGGAGCACGACGACCCCGCGCAAGGAGATCAGCCGCGCCGCCGACTCCCGCCCGCTCAGGTCGATGAACGCCTCATCGATCACCAGCCACCCGCCGCGCACCGTGACGCGCGTGGCGATGTCGGCAAGCGTCGCGACCGCCGCCACGCGCCCATCGGGATTATTGGGCGAGCAAACCACGAGCACCTCGGCCTCGTCCGTCGGCGCCTCAACCTCGCGCACCGCATGACCGCCAAGGCGCCAGGCTGCTTCGTGCTCGGCATAGGTCGGGCCGACCACGGCGACGCTGGCACGCGCCCGCAGGCGCGGCAGCAGCGCAATGAGCGGCTGCGTGCCGGCAGCGGCCACGACGCAGGCCGGATCGGCAATCCCGTAGGCGCGGGCGGCTGCCGCCTCGAGATCGGCGAGCGCCGCCGCTTCCGGCAGCCTCGTGCAATCCGCCGCATCGAGCGGCGGCATCGGATAGGCGTGCGGATTGATGCCGGTCGAAAGATCGATGAACGGCCGCGGGGCGTCAGGGTAATGGCGCATCGCGTCGCCAAGCTGGCCGCCATGCAACAGCGGCCCGCTCATGGCGTGATGTCGCTGCCATGACCGATGGCCCGGCGATCACTGCCGCCGCGCTGATCCTGGAAGCGACGTTCGGCTACCCCGACGCGCTGCTGCGACGGATCGGTCATCCGGTGATGTGGGTCGGGGCGTTGATCGCAGCCCTCGACCGTCGCCTCAACGACTCCGCCGCCACCGCACGGCGGCGGCGCGTGGCCGGGGTCGCGACGCTCGCGCTCGCGCTTGCCGCCGGTCTGATCCAGGCCGCGATGATCACGGCCGTGATGCGTGCGGCGGCAGGCCGGTATGCGTGGCTGCCCCTCGGCCTGCTCGCCTCCACGCTGCTGGCCAGCCGCAGCCTCCACCGCCACGTCGCCGATGTCGGCGCCGCCCTGATGGCCGGCGGCCCGGCGGCGGGACGGATCGCGGTCGCCCACATCGTCGGCCGCGACCCGGAGCAGTTGGACACGGCGGCCATTCTCCGCGCCGCCATCGAAAGCCTCGCGGAGAACGCCAGCGACGGCGTGGTGGCGCCCGCCTTCTGGTGCGCGATCGGCGGGCTGCCGGGCATCGTCGCCTACAAGGTCGCCAACACGGCCGACAGCATGATCGGCCATCTCAACGCGCGCCATGCGGATTTCGGCCGGGCGGCGGCGCGGTTCGACGACGCGGTGAACCTGATCCCGGCGCGCCTGTCGGCGGTGTGGTTGATCCTCGCGGCGGCGACGATGCGCGATGCGACGGCACACGGGGCGTGGCGCGTCATGCGCCGCGATGGCCGCCTGCACCGCTCGCCCAACGCCGGCTGGCCGGAGGCCGCGATGGCCGGCGCGCTGGGGCTTCGCCTCGGCGGTCCGCGTGTCTATGGCGAGGAGGTCGTCGCCGGCGTGTGGCTCGGTGACGGACGGACGGAGGCGACGCCCGTAGATCTCGATCGCGCGCTGCGCCTCTATCGCCGGGTCTGCGCCCTGCAGATCGCGGCGACGCTCGCGGTCGCGATCGTCATGGCGTTCATCGCGCAATGGTGAGCAGCCGATCGACATCGATATGCGCCTCGAGATGCACGGCCAGGGCGTCCAGCGTCGCGTCGATTCGCGCCTCGTGGCTGGCATCCGATGGTGAGGCACCGAGGCATGCGAGCCAGTCACGACGCGCGGCGTCGTCGTTGAACAGGCCGTGCCGGTAGGTGCCGCGCACGCGCCCGCACGACGAGACCGCGTGACCGTCGTGCCAGTCCGCGCCTTCGGTACGCCCGACATGCATTTCGTAACCGCCGACGCCGGTGATCGCGAGCACCTTTTGCCCCGTGAGGCAGGTGGTCACGTCGAGCAGGCCGAGTCCCTCGCTGCATCCGGGCGCGCCCTCCACGCCGGTCGGATCGTCGATCGTCCGCCCGAGCATCTGCAGCCCGCCGCAGATCCCTAGGATCGCGCCGCCGCGCCGGTGATGAGCCCGCAGGTCGATGTCCCAGCCCTCCTCGCGCAGCACGGCGAGATCGGCGCGCGTCGCCTTCGATCCCGGCAGGATGACCACGTCGCAGAGCGGCAGGGGATGCCCGCGCGGCACGCGCGCCAGTGCGACGTCGGGCTCCGCCGCCAGCGGGTCGAGGTCGTCGAAATTGGCGATGTGCGGCAGCAGCGGGACGGCCACGCGCAGGCCCGCGCCACGCCGCCCGGCCGACGGCGTCAGGTCGGCGGCATCCTCGGCGGGCAGAAGGGCGGCAGGCGCGAAATGCGGCACCAGCCCGAACGACGGCCACCCCGTATGGCGGGTGATCGCGGTCAGGCCGTCGTTGAACAGCGTCGCGTCCCCGCGCATGCGATTGATGACATATCCCCGCACCAGCGCGGCGTCGCCGGGCTCCAGCACCGCCCATGTGCCGACGACGCTGGCGATCACGCCGCCCCGATCGATGTCGCCGATGATGACGACCGGCACGTCGGCGGCACGCGCGAAGCCCATGTTGGCGATGTCGTTCGGCCGCAGGTTGATCTCCGACGCGCTCCCCGCCCCTTCCACCAGCACGATGTCGGCGTCGCGGCCGATCGTCGCGAAGCTGTCGAGCACGACCGGCAGCAGCGCGCGCTTGATGGTCTGATAGGCACGGGCATCGGCGTTGCGACGCACGCGCCCCTGCACGACGAGCTGCGCGCCGACCTCGCTCTGCGGCTTCAGGAGCACCGGATTCATGTGAACGCTCGGCGCCACGCCGGCGGCCCGCGCCTGCAGGGCCTGCGCGCGGCCGATCTCGCCGCCGTCGGCGGTGACGGCCGCGTTGTTCGACATGTTCTGCGGCTTGAACGGCCGCACGGCGAGGCCGCGCCGATGGAGGGCGCGTGCGAGGCCCGCCACGATCAGCGACTTGCCGACGCTGCTGCCGGTGCCCTGGAACATGATCGCCCGCATCAGAACTCGATACCCGCCTGCGCGCGCACGCCGCCGGCGAAGTGATGCTTCACCGCCGTCATCTCGGTCACGAGATCGGCGGCGGCGATCAGGTCGGGCTTCGCGTTGCGCCCGGTCGCGATCACGTGCTGCATCGCCGGCCGGGCCGCAAGCGCGGACAGGACGTCGTCGAGCGGCAGGTAGTCGTAACGCAGCGCGATGTTGATCTCGTCGAGGATCACCAGCGCGACATCCTCGCGCGCCAGCAACCCGCGCGCGACGTCCCACGCGTGGCGGCACGCCGCGATGTCGCGCGCGCGGTCCTGCGTCTCCCAGGTGAAGCCCTCGCCCAGGGTGTGCCATTCCAGTTGCGTCCCGAAGGCGGACAGCGCCGTTCTTTCGCCGGTGTTCCAGGCCCCCTTGATGAACTGCACCACGCCGCAGCGCCGTCCGTGGCCGAGCATGCGCAGCAGCAGGCCGAACGCGGCGGTCGACTTGCCCTTGCCCGCACCGGTGTGGACGATCAGCAATCCCTTTTCGATGGTCTTGGCGGCGACCTCCGCGTCCTGGACGGATTTGCGGTGCGCCATCTTCGCGCGGTGCCGTTCGGTGTCGCTCATTTCACCACCATCGGCAGTCCGGCCACCATGAACAGCACCCTGTCGGCGCGCACCGCCACGCGTTGATTGAGCCACCCCGCCGCGTCGCGGAACCGGCGGGCAAGCGCACTGTCCGGCACGATCCCGAGACCGGTTTCATTCGCGACGAGGACGATCGGCGCCGCGTGCCGGTCGATCGCGGCGAGCAGCGCCGCGCCCGCGGCGTCGATATCCCGCTCCCCCAGCAGAAGATTGCTCACCCACAGCGTGAGGCAGTCGATGAGCACCGGCAGCCCGGCCGCGCGGGCCAGGGCCCTGTCGATGTCCAGCGGCGCCTCGAACGTGCGCCACCCCTCCGTCCGCCGCGCGCGGTGGATGGCGATACGGTCGGCCATCTCGGCGTCGAAGGCCTGGGCCGTCGCGACGTAGCACCACGGGGGCGGCCCGGCGGTGAGCAGCGACTCGGCATGACGGCTTTTGCCGGAGCGCGCGCCGCCGAGGACGAGCGTGACGTGGTTGACTTGCGGGGGGCTCACGCGTCTTACTAAATCCGATGGTGCTTCCGAGCGGAAGCTGAAAAGGGAATGCGGTGCGATGCCCCCGGGCGTCAAATCCGCAGCTGCCCCCGCAACTGTCAGCGGCGAGCGGCTCTGCCGATGATGCCACTGTCCTGGATCGAGTCCAGGGCGGGAAGGCGGCAGGGACGCGACGACCCGCGAGCCAGGAGACCTGCCATCAGCGATCAGCGCGTTGCCGGGCGGGGTGCACCGGGAGCGGCGGCGCCATTTGGCGCCGATGCCGCCGGCCGGGTGCCGGACGGCACGTCGCACCCGCGTGTTTGGCCGGCGGTCCATGCGACCGGCCATGGAAGGGAGCGTCGTGCCGGACCCGCAAGCCGCCTGTCTCGATATCTGCATCACCTGCCGCGACCCGCAGACCGGCGCGCCCGGCGAGGGTGAGCGTCTGTTCAAAGCCGCAAGCCGCATGCCGGCGCCCGATGGGGTGACCGTGCGGCCGCTGTCGTGCCTCGCGAACTGCGACCGCGGGTGCAGCGCGGCTTTGACGATGCCGCGCAAATGGAGCGTCCTGCTCGGGCGGCTGACAGCGCCGCAGGCCGGGGATCTGCTCGTCTATGCCCGCGCCTATGCGCAGTCGACGAACGGCATGCTGATGCCCTCGCGCCGCCCCGACTCGCTGCGCAACGTCGTGCTCGGCCGGGTGCCGGGCGCCGCGATGGACCTGCCATGACCACCGCCGCGCGCGTTCCGGTGACGGTGCTGACCGGGTTCCTCGGGGCCGGCAAGACCACGCTGCTCCGCCATCTGCTGACGCACGCGGGCGGGCGGCGGATTGCCGTGATCGTCAACGAATTCGGCTCGGTCGGCATCGACGGCGCCCTGTTGCGCGATTGCGGTATTCCGGGATGTGAGCCGTCCGACATCGTCGAGCTGGCCAACGGCTGTCTGTGCTGCACCGTCGCCGACGAGTTCGTGCCGGCCATGTCCGCGCTGCTCGACCGTGTCCCGGCCCCGGAACACATCGTCATAGAGACGTCCGGCCTCGCGCTGCCGAAACCGTTGCTGAAGGCATTCGGCTGGCCGGGGCTGCGCGCGCGCACCACGGTGGATGGCGTCGTCGCCGTCATCGATACCGCCGCCGTGGCGGCCGGCCGCTTCGCCGACGATCCGGAGGCGATCGACCGCGAGCGCACGGCCGACACGGCGATCGAGCATGACAACCCGCTGGCCGAGGTGTTCGACGATCAGCTTCTGGCAGCGGACCTGGTGGTATTGTCCAAGGCCGATCTGGTGGACGCGGCGACGCTCGCCGGCGTTCGGGCGGAGATCGCGGCGCATGCGCGGCCGGGCGTCGGCGTGGTGGCCGCCGAGGCCGGCCATGTCGCGCCCGACGTGCTGCTCGGCCTGACCGCCGGGGCCGAGGATGATCTGGACCGGCGCCCGTCCCATCACGACGGCGCGCTGGAGGAACACGAGCACGACGATTTCGAGAGTTTCGTCGTCGCCGTGCCGGAGATCGACGCGCTCGACCCCCTGCTGCAGCGCGTCCACGACGCCACGGTCGCGCACGACCTTCTGCGCATCAAGGGCTTCGTCGCGGTGCGCGGGCGGCCTTTGCGGGCGGTGCTGCAGGGCGTGGGACCGCGCACCGCCGCGACATACGACCGGCCGTGGCGCGGCGACGAGCGGCGCGAGGGACGGATCGTCGTGATCGGCCGCACCGGCCTCGATCAGGCGGCGATCGCCGCGATGCTGCGGGGCTGATCAGATGCATCTCCTCGTCCGCGAGACGCACGCGCTCGATGCGGCCGAGGAAGCGGTTGATCTCGAACAACCGCCGGCCGACCTCGTCGTGCTGTCGTTCGCCGACAGCGATCTGGCCGCCGCCGCCGCCGCGCATCAGCAATTGGTTGACGACGCGCCGACGCTGGCGCTGACGCATCTCGCGCGGCTGCGCCATCCGCTGTCCGTCGATCTCTACATCCAGCGCACCATCGCCGGCGCGCGCTGTGTCGTCGCCCGCATCCTCGGCGGTCTGGGCTACTGGCGCTACGGAGCCGAGGAACTCGCCGCCGCCTGCCGGACCCATGGCATCCCCCTCGCCCTGCTGCCGGGCGACGGCCGCGACGACGCGGCGCTGGCTGCCCTGGGAACGGTGGACGCCCCGTTGCGCGCGCGGCTCGATGCCTGCATGAGCGCCGGCGGTCCCGCGCAGATGCAGCACGCGCTCGCCCTGATGGGCTGGGCCGGTGGACTGCGCGATGATCCGGGCGCGCCGCCGGCACCGTTGCCGCCCTTCGGCGACCATGCGCCCGCCGCCCGTCCGGGCGCCGGCGTCGCCGCGATCGTCTTCTACCGCGCGCATCTGCTGGCCGACGACATCGCCCCGGTCATGGCGCTCGCCGACGCGCTGGCGGCGCGCGGGCTCGGCGTGCGCGCCCTGCACGTCACGACGTTGAAGGATGCGGCGGCCTCGGCCTTCGTCGCGGAACGGCTGCGCCAGTGGCGCGCGGACGTCGTCCTGTCCTGCACGGCGTTCTCGGCGCGGCGCGATGACGCGGCCGGCACGGCGCTCGACCTGCCCGGGGCGCCGGTTCTGCAGACCGTGCTGTGCGGCGCCGGGCGCGAGGCGTGGGAGGCCTCGCCGCGGGGGCTGGGACAGACCGATCTGGCGATGCAGGTCGTGCTGCCCGAACTCGACGGCCGCCTGCTCGCGGGCATCGTGTCGTTCAAGGCGGAAGCTCCCAAGCGCCCGGGGAGCGGGCACACGCCAACCACGCATGTCCCCGATCCGGAGGGCATCGCGCTGGTCGCCGATGCCGCCGCCGGGTGGTGCCGGCTCGCGCGGACCGCTCGGGCAGGTCGGCGGATCGCCTTCGTCCTGTCCGACTATCCGGGCGAGGCCGGACAGATGGCGCACGCGATCGGCCTCGATACGCTGGCGAGCGTGGACGCGATGCTGAGCGACCTCGCCGGCGACGGCTACACCGTCGGTGCCTTGCCGCCCGGCGGCGCCAAGGCCGTCTGCACCGCACCGGCCGCGCCGACACTGGCGCTCGATGAATATCGACGCCTCGCCGCCACGCTTCCGGGCGGATTGCGGGCGGCGATCGAAGCGGCGTGGGGCGCGCCCGCGGATGACCCCGATTGCCGCGACGGCTGGTTTCATCATCGCGTGCTGGCCTGCGGCAACGCGTGGATCGCGATCCAGCCGGCGCGCGGCGACGGGCGCGATGCGCGAGCCGACTATCATGACCCGGCGCTGCCGCCGCGGCACGCCTATGTGGCGTTCTACCTGTGGCTGCGCCAGGTTCAGGACATGCATGCCCTCGTCCATGTGGGCACGCACGGCACGCTCGAATGGCTTCCCGGCAAGGCGCTGGCGCCGGCCGCGACGGACGCGCCGGCCGCCCTGCTGCGCGGGCTGCCGCTGATCTATCCCTTCATCGTCAACAACCCGGCCGAGGCGGCGGTCGCGAAGCGGCGCACGACAGCCGTCACCATCGGGCACATGACGCCGCCGCTGCGCGACGCGCGGCTGCACGGCGGCGTGCGCGAGATCGAGACGCTGCTGGACGAATACGCGTCCGCCGACGGTCTGGACCGTCGTCGCGCGGCGCATCTCGGCCGGGAAATACTGGACCGCGCGGGCGCGGCGGGGCTCGATGCCGAGTGCAGGCTCGATACCGCGGCGACCGAGGGCGAACGGCTGGCGCGGCTCGATGCGTATCTGTGCGACATCAAGGCGCTGCGCATACGCGACGGGCTGCACGTCTTCGGGCGCGGCGCCGACACCGCCTGCGCGACGGGCGAACAGGCCGGGCTGCGTCTGGCCCTGGATGGACGGCACGTGCCGCCCGGTCCCGCCGGCGCGCCCGAACGTGCGCGCGGCGACATACGCCCGACCGGGCGCAACCTCTACACGGTCGATCCGCGGCAGATCCCGACGCGCACCGCAGTGGACCTCGCCCGGCCGACGGCCGATGCGCTGATCGCCCGGCACATGCAGGACCACGGCGACTGGCCCCGGCGGATGGTCCTCGACCTGTGGGCCAGCACGACGATGCGCACCGGCGGCGAGGATCTCGCGCTCGCCTTGATCCTGCTGGGCGCGTTGCCGGAATGGGACGCCGCGACCGGCCGCGTCATCGGCATCGAGATACTGCCGCTGGCGCTCCTGGATCGTCCGCGCGTGGACGTGACCCTGCGCATCTCGGGTGTCTTTCGCGACGCCTTCGCGCATCAGATCGGGCTGTTCGACCTTGCCGTGCGGGCCGTGGGGCGACGCGGGGAGTCCGCCGAAGACAATCCCCTCGTCGCCGACGAAGGTCGCGCGGCGCGCATCTACGGCCCGGCGCCCGGACGCTACGGCGCGGGCGTCGATGCCCGCATCAACCGCGGCGACTGGCTGACACGCGAGGACCTTGGCCGGGCCTATCTCGCGGCCGGGAGCCATGCGTTCGGCGACGGCACCGGAGCCGACTTTGCCAGCCGCGTGCGCGGGGCCGATGCGTTCGTGCACATACAGGATCACGCTGGCACCGATCTGCTCGACGGTCCGGACAGCGCCGCGCATATCGGCGGCTTTGCCGCGGCCGCCGCCCTGATGGGCGCCGCCCCTGCCCTGCACCACCTCGACACCTCGATGCCCGAGGCGCCGCGCGCGCGCGATGTCGGGACCGAACTCGCGCGGATCGTCCGCGGCCGGGCCGCCAATCCCGACTGGATCGCCGGGATGATGCGACACGGCTATCGCGGCGCCGCCGAGATCGCGCGGACGGCGGACGTCCTGCTCGCCTACGCGGCGACGTTGCCGGTGCGGCTGGACCGGCAGTTCGATCTTTTGTTCGACGCGACCCTCGGCGACGAGGATGTGGCGGCGTTCCTGCACTCCGCGAACGCGGCGGCGCATGACGCGATGCTGCGGCGTTTCGACGAGGCGATGGAGCGCGGGCTGTGGCGGCCGCGACGCAATTCGGTGCGACAGCCGACGGGTCCTGCGTCATGAGCGCGCGCCGCGGCTGGTGCCCGGACATCCATGCGCCGCTGGAGGCCGGGGATGGCTGGCTGCTGCGCGTCAAACCGCCCTTCGGTCGTTTGCCGCCGGCGATGACCGACCACATCTGCGATGTCGCGGCCCGGTGGGGTAACGGCGTGATCGAGGTCTCGTCGCGCGGCAACCTGCAACTGCGCGGCATCGCGGCCGACCGGCTCGACGCCGCGCGGGCGTGCCTGATTGCGTGCGGCGCGGCGTCGCCCGACCCGGTCGAGGAAGCGCAACGCAACCTGGCCGTCTCGCCGCTCGCCGGCATCGACGCCACGGTGCATCCGGCGACGCGCTGGGTCGCCGAGACAACCGCTGCGTGCCTGCGCACGCCGGGGCTGCCCGCAAAGCTCGGCGTCGTCGTCGACGGCGGGGGTGCGTTCGTGCTGGGCCGACAGGCGGGGGGCGTCACGCTTTCGCTGCGCGGCGAGGTGTGCGCAATCGATGCCGGCGACGCGGCGCCACCGGCTCTCGTCGACGCGCTCGCGCGCGCGATCGCCGCACGTCTTGTCGTCGTCCGGGGCGAGGCTGACCGAGACGCCGAGACGACCGGGGCGGGCCTGCTGTCATATGGGACGGGGCATGCCCTGGTGCTGACACCGGCGTTCGGCCAGACCGACGCGGCCGCGCTGCGTGCCATCGGCGGGTCGGTGACGCTGCATCTCGCCCCGGGACGCCGCATGGTGATCGCGGATGCGACCCCTGCATTGCTGCGACGCGCGAGGGACGCTGGATTTGTGACGGAGCCGGATGATCCGCGCCTGCGGACGACGGCGTGCGCGGGGGCGCCACGCTGCGCGTCCGCGCGGCAGGCGACACACGCCCTCGCCAACCGGCTCGCCGGACAGATCGCGGGGCGGCTGCATGTGTCGGGCTGCGCGAAAGGCTGCGGGCAGCCCGGCCGGGCCGACGTCACGCTCGTCGGCGAGGACGAAGGTTATGCCCTCGTGCGCGACGGCCGGGCGTGGGACATGCCTGTCCTGCGGTCGCTGACGCCGGATGCCTGCGTGGCCGCGCTGCGCGAGGGCATGCGATGAGCGACTATCTCCGCGACGGTGCGGCGATCTATGCGCGATCCTTCGCCATCATCCGCGCGGAAGCGGACCTGACGCGGTTTTCGGTGCTGGAGGAACGGGTCGCGGTCCGGGTGATCCACGCCTGCGGCATGGTCGACATCGTTCGTGATCTTCGCTTCTCCGCCGGCTTCGCGGTGGCGGCGACGGCGGCGTTGCGCGCCGGGGCGCCCGTTCTGTGCGACGCGCGGATGGTGGCGGACGGCATCACCCGCGCGCGGCTGCCCGCCGCGAACCCGGTGATCTGCACGCTCGATGATCCGCGCACGCCGGACCTCGCCCGCGCGCTCGGTACCACGCGGTCGGCGGCGGCGGTCGATCTGTGGGGCGACGCGCTCGCCGGCGCGGTCGTCGCGATCGGCAACGCGCCAACGGCGCTGTTTCACCTCCTCGACCGGCTCGCCGCGGGTGCGGCGCCGCCGGCGGCGATCATCGGCATGCCCGTGGGCTTCGTGGGCGCGGCGGAATCGAAGGAGGCGCTCGCGGCGTTCGACGCGGTGCCCTCGCTGATCGTCACCGGCCGCCGCGGCGGCAGCGCGATGACGGCGGCGGCCGTCAACGCCCTGGCGAGCCCGATCGAATGAGCGGCGCCGTGCTGCACATCGTCGGGATGGGACCGGGCGATCCCGAGCTGATCACCCTGAAGGCGGCCCGCGTCCTGGCGGACTGCGAGGTGGTGGCGCATTTCGCCAAGCGCGGTCGGCCGGGCCATGCTCGCTCGGCGGCCGCCGCACATCTGCCGGGGGGCGTGCGCGAACTGCGCCTGGACTATCCCTATACGACCGAGGTGGCCGTCGATGACCCGTCGTATCTGGACGGGCTCGCCGTATTCTACGACGACGCGGCGACACGCATCGCCGGTGAATTGGCGCTCGGCCGACGGGTGGTGCTGCTGTGCGAGGGCGATCCGTTCTTCTACGGCTCGGCCATGTATGTCCACGACCGTCTCGCGCGTGACTACACGACCGTGATCGTCCCCGGCGTGACGGGCATGAGCGGCTGCTGGACGCGGGCGGGATTGCCCATGGTGCACGGCGATGACGTGCTCTCCGTGCTTCCCGGCACGCTCGACGAACCGACCCTGGCCGCGCGCCTTGCGGCCACCGACGCGGCCGTGGTGATGAAGCTCGGCCGCAATCTGGCAAAGGTGCGCGCGGCCCTCGCCAGCGCCGGCCGGCTGAAGCACGCCATGTATGTCGAGCGGGGCACGATGGCGGGGGAGCGCATCATCGCGCTCGACGACAAGGACGACGACGCGGCACCGTATTTTTCGCTGATCCTGGTTCCCGGGCGGCGGCGGCGGCGATGACGGGGCGTGTCACCGTGATCGGCCTCGGGCCGGGGGACGACGCGCTCCGCACGCCGCAGGCCGATGCGGCGCTGGCCGCCGCCGACGATCTGATCGGCTACGGTCCCTATCTCGATCGCGTCCGGCCACGCGCGGGACAGCGACGGCATCCCTCGGACAACGGGGCGGAGCTGGCACGGGCACGTCTCGCGCTGACGCTCGCCGCAGAGGGACGCCACGTCGCGGTTGTCTCGGGTGGCGATGCCGGCGTGTTCGGCATGGCGAGCGCGCTGTACGAGGCCGTCGAGCATGGCCCCGCATCCTGGGCCGCGCTCGACATCGACGTGGTGCCCGGCGTCTCCGCCATGTTCGCGGCCGCCGCACGGGTCGGCGCGCCGCTCGGTCACGATTTCTGCGCGATCTCCCTGTCGGACAACCTGAAATCCTGGGACACGATCTGCCGTCGCCTGCGCGCGGCAGCGGAGGCGGGTTTCGTCATCGCGCTCTATAATCCCGCGTCGCGCACGCGCCCCTGGCAGCTCGCGGCCGCGTTCGACATGTTGCGGACGGTCCTGCCGCCCACGACGCCCGTCGTCTTCGCGCGCGATGTCGCCCGGCCGGGGGAGCGGATCGCGATCGTGCCGCTCGGCGAGGCCGATGCGGCCGAGGCCGACATGCGCACGATCCTCCTGATCGGCTCGGCGGCGACGCGCCTCATCGCGCGTGAGGGTCGCCCGCCGCGCATCTATGCGCCGCGCAGCGCGCAATGACGGGCGATCAGCCACCGCCGCGCCGCGTCGGCGGTCGCGACGGTCTCCGCCGGCGGCTTGACCGGCCGCTCCGTCATGATCACCGCGATGCCGAGCGCGCGTGCCGCGTCGAGCTTGGCCCGCACCGCCTCGCCGCCGGCATTCTTGGTCACGATCACGTCGATCGCATGTGCGGCCAGAAGCGCGCCCTCGGCCGCCACGTCGAACGGGCCGCGCGCCGCGATCGCGACCGAGTCCGGCGGCAGGTCGGTGCTTGCCGGCAGATCGACGCTGCGCACCACGTACCGATGCCACGGCGCGTCGCGGAACGGCCCGAGTTCCTGCCGCCCCACCGTGAGAAAGACGCGACGCGGCAGCGCGCCGAGCGCACGGGATGCCGCGGCAAGATCGGCGACGATGGTCCATTTGTCCCCCTCGACCGGGGTCCACGCGGGACGGCGCAGCGCCAGCAACGGCACACCGGCCGATGCGGCGGCGGCGACGGCGTTGTGCGACATGCGCGCGGCATAGGGGTGGACGGCATCGATAAGGGCGTGGACGCCGCGCTCGCGGAGATAGGCGGCGAGGCCGCGCGCGCCGCCGTATCCGCCGATACGGCAGTCGATCGGCGGCAACGCCGGGACGTTGGTGCGTCCGGCGAGCGAAAGCGTCGGCGCAAACCGCCCGTCGCCAGCCAGCGCGCGGCACAGCAAGCTCGCCTCCGTGGTGCCGCCGAGGATCAGGACGCGCAGAGGCATGACGGAGCCGAAGGGCGATGAGCATGCATTGGCTGTCGATCCTGGGCATCGGCGAGGACGGCGTCCAGGGCCTGTCCGCCGCCACGCGGAGCCTTCTCGCCAACGCCGAAATCGTATTTGGCGCGCCCCGGCACCTGAAGCTGGCCGGCGATCTGCCGTCCGGCGCGCGGCGGCCATGGCCCAGCCCGATGCGCGACGCGGTCGCGGGCGTGCTGGCGGAACGGGGCCGGCGCGTGGCCGTCCTGGCATCCGGCGATCCGTTCTGCTTCGGCATCGGCAGCCTGCTCGCCGAGGCGGTACCGGTGGCGGAGTTCGTCGCGATCCCGGCGCCGTCGGCCTTCGCCTGGGCGTGCGCGGCGCTCGGGTGGGCGCGGCAGGATATCACAACCCTCTCGTTGTGCGGCCGGCCGCCGGCGCTGTTGCGGCCGCATCTGCATGACGGCGCCCGCATCCTCGCGCTGTCGGCCGATGCCGCCACGCCGGCCGCGGTGGGTGCCCTGCTGCGCGATCATGGATACGGACCAACGCGCATCACGGCGCTGGAGGCCCTGGGCGGCCCGCGCGCGCGCATCCGCCGTTGGACGGCTGGCGACGCGGCACCGGACGACGTCGATCCGCTCAATCTGCTGGCGCTGGAGGTCGTCGCGGGTCCGGGGGCGCAGCCGATCCCCTACGCGGCGGGCCTGCCGGAAAGCCTGTTCGAGCATGACGGGCAAATCACCAAGCGCGAGACGCGGGCGCTGACGCTGGCACAACTGGCGCCGCGGCACGGCGACTATCTGTGGGATATCGGATGCGCGTCCGGATCGGTGGCGATCGAGTGGCTGCTGCGTCATCCGTCGCTGAGCGCGTCGGGGATCGAGGCGCGTCCCGACCGCGCGGCCCGTGCCGCCCGCAACGCCATGGCGCTCGGCGTGCCCCGGCTGGACGTGCGCACCGGGGCGGCGCCGACGGCGCTCGACGGGCTGCCAAGGCCCGATGCCGTGTTCGTCGGGGGCGGCATCACCACCCCTGGCCTGCTCGATGCGGCATGGTCGGCGCTGCGGCCCGGCGGCCGGATCGTCGTCAACGCCGTCACCTGGGACAGCGAGGCCGTCCTGTTCGACGCCTGGAAACGCCTCGGCGGCGAGGTCACGCGCCAATCGGTGGGGCGGCTCTCCGCCATCGGCGGACAGCACGGCTTCCGTCCCGCGATGACGGTGACGCAATGGGCCGCGACGAAGCCATGATCGTGGCGGGGATCGGCTGCCGCGCCGGATGCTCGGGCACCGACATCGTGGCGGCCGTGCGCGCCTGCCTCGCGATGGCGACCCGCGCGGCGGACGCGCTCGCCGTGCCGTGCTTCCGTGCCGACCTGCCGGCGGTCGCAGAAGCGGCGGACATGCTCGTGCTGCCGCTTGTCAGCGTGACGCGTCGCGCGTTGCTGGACGCGCAGGCCCGGTGCCATACCCGCTCGGAGGCTGCGCTGCGGGCGACCGGCATCGCCTCGGTCGCGGAAGGTGCGGCGCTCGCCGCCGCCGGCCCGGACGCCGTGCTGTTGCAGCCGCGCATCGTCCGGGGCGGCGCGACCTGTGCCCTGGCCGGGGATGTCCGTTCATGACGGTGCACTTCATCGGCGCCGGCCCCGGCGCGCCGGACCTGATCACCGTACGCGGGCGCGACCTGATCGCGCGTTGTCCGGTGTGTCTGTATGCGGGCTCTCTCGTCCCGCGCGCGCTGCTCGCGCATTGCCCGCCGGGCGCGCGCGTCATCGACACGGCACCGATGAGCCTCGACGAGATCGAGGCCGCCTTCGTGGAGGCCGATGCGCGCGGCGAGGACGTGGCGCGGCTGCATTCGGGCGACCTGTCGCTGTACAGCGCGGTTGCCGAGCAGATGCGCCGCCTTGACCGGCTTGGGCTGTCGTACACGCTCACGCCGGGCGTGCCGGCCTTTGCCGCCGCCGCCGCCGCGCTCGGGCGTGAACTGACGCTGCCGGAGGTCGCGCAGACGGTCGTGCTGACGCGCGTCCCCGGTCGCGCCTCCCGGATGCCGGCGGCAGAGCGCCTCGCCGCCTACGGCGCGACCGGCGCGACGCTCGCGCTACATCTCGCGGTGCAGGCGCTGCCCGACATCGTAGCCGAACTCGTGCCGCTGTACGGCGCCGCCTGCCCGGTCGCGGTCGTGCAGCGCGCGTCCTGGCCGGACGAGCGCATCGTGCGCGGCACGCTCGGCAACATCGTCGCGCAGCTCGCGGCGCGGCCGATGGAGCGCACGGCGCTCATCATGGTCGGGCCGGCATTGTCGGGGGACGATTTCAGCGAAAGCCGGCTCTATGACCCCGGCTATCAGCGACGGTTCCGCGGGCGGGACGGATCGTGAGCGGGTGCGAAGCCGTGCGCGCCGCAAGGTCGGCCATCGCGGTCGAACAGCACGACTTCCAGCGCGATGCGCGGCGTGTCGAGCACCTCGGCCGCGGTCTGCCACGCCGCTCTCGCCACCGCGTCGCCGAGCGCCACGCCGGCGGCGTCCGCGTGCGCGAACGCCTCCGCGACCGTGTTCGCCCCGCCGATGCGGGCCGCCAGGGCGCCGTTGCCCAGACGCCCGGCGACCTCGCCGAGCGCCACCATATCGGCGCCGCCGCGTGCGGCATGAAGATCGAGACGCCCCTGCGCGAGCTTCGTCATCTTGGCGAGGCCGCCCGCGATGGTGACGCGCGGCACCGGATGCGTGCGCAGGTATTTCAGCATGCCGCCCACGAAATCGCCCATGTCGATGAGCGCGATCTCCGACAGGCCGTGACGCGCCCGGATCGCGACCTCGGACGCGCGGCCGGTGGCGCCGGCGACGTGATCCAGCCCGCAGGCGCGCGCGACGTCGATGCCGCGCCGGATGGTGTCGATCCAGGCGGCGCAGGAATAGGGCACGACGATGCCCGTCGTCCCCAGCACCGACAGGCCGCCGACAATGCCGAGCCGGCCGTTGAGTGTCCGCTCGGCCAGCGCCTCGCCGCCCTCGATGCCGATTTCGACGACAAGATCGGGATGCGCCGGCCCGATATCGGCGAGCGCGCCGGCAATGATCCGGCGCGGCACCGGGTTGATCGCCGGCTCGCCCGGGGGCAGCGGCAGGCCGGGGCGGGTAACGGTGCCGACCCCGCGTCCGGCCCGGAAGATAAGGCCCGATCCAGGAGCGGCGGCCGAGATGGTGGCGCGGACAAGCGCGCCGTGGGTGACGTCCGGGTCGTCCCCCGCATCCTTGATAACGCCGGCGGTCGCGGCACCGGCGGACAGGCGCGTCTCCGCCAGCGCGAAGGCCGGTCGCTGGCCGCCCGGCAGGGTGATTTCGACCGGGTCCGGGAAGACGCCGGAACGCAGCGCCGCATACGCGGCCTTGGCGGCGGCGGCGGCGCAGGCGCCGGTGGTCCATCCGCGGCGCAGAGGCGACCTCTCATCCACGCGCACGGATATAGGCGCGCCGACATGCCGGCGCCAAACCCGGCCTCACGATGACCCGCGCCGTCATCATCGCCGCGCCGGCCTCCGGTACCGGGAAGACGACGGCGACGCTCGCCGTCCTGGCGGCGTTCCGGCGGCAGGGCCTGCGCGTCCGCGGCGCGAAAAGCGGGCCCGACTATCTCGATCCCGGTTTCCACGCGGCCGCGTGCGGCATGACGGCGCTCAACCTCGACACCTGGGCGATGCCGCCCGACACGCTGGGCGCGACGCTGAATGCCGCGGCATCCGGCGCCGATCTGCTCGTCATCGAGGGAGCCATGGGCCTGTTCGACGGGGCCGGCACCACGCCCCGCCGGACCGGGGCGGCGGCGGACCTCGCGGCGTTGTTCGACCTGCCGGTGATCCTCGTCCTTGACGTCGCCGGACAGATGCAGTCGGCGGCTGCGACCGCCGCCGGGTTCGCGCGATTCGATCCCGCCGTGCGTGTCGCGGGTGTCATCCTCAACAGGGTCGCCAGCCCCCGCCACGAGACCGGAATACGCGCGGGACTCGCGGCGGTGGGCATGCCCGTGCTCGGCGTGCTGCGGCGCGATGCTGGGCTCGGCCTGCCGTCCCGCCATCTTGGCCTCGTTCAGGCGGGGGAGCAGACGGGCCTGCCGGGTGTCCTCGACCGGCTCGCCGAGGCCGGCGGCGGCTTCGATCTGGCGGCGATCCTCGCGGCGGCCGCCCCGATGACGGCGCCGGTCGGTCGCGTGAGCCCGCCGCGACCGCTACCGCCGGGCCAAGCCATCGCGCTGGCGCGGGACGAGGCCTTCGGGTTCATCTATCCGCATCTTCTAGACGCTTGGCGCGCGTCGGGGGCGGTCATCCGGCCATTCTCCCCGCTGGCGGACGAGGGGCCCGACGCCGACTGTGATGTCTGCTGGCTGCCGGGCGGATACCCCGAACTCCATGCCGGCCGGATCGCCGCGAACGGGCGTTTCCGTGCGGCCATGCACGATTTCGCGGCGCGGCGGCCGGTGCATGGGGAATGCGGCGGCTACATGGTGCTCGGCCAGTGGCTGGAAGACGTGCAGGGCACCCGACACCGGATGCTGGGCCTGCTGGGCCACGCGACCAGTTTCCGCACCCGCCGGCTGTCGCTCGGCTACCGGACAGCCCGCCTCCGGGCCGGCGGCGTGCTCGGCGCGGCAGGGTGCGTGCTCCGCGGACACGAGTTTCATTACTCCACGCTGGCCCATCGCGGCGACGATGCCCCGCTCGCCGACCTGTACGACGCGGCCTGCAATGCCCTCGGGCCTGCCGGCAGCCGGCGCGGCGGGGTGAGCGGCAGCTACTTCCACGTCATTGCGGCGGAGAGCGACACATGACGGCCGGCCCCACCCCCCTCACGATCCGATCGCTCGCCGACCTGCGACGCCTCTGCGCGTACTTGCCGCCGGGTGACGAGGCGGCGGCGGCGGCCGTGGCAGCGCGGCAGGGACGACTGACGAAGCCGCCCGGCAGTCTGGGGCGGCTGGAGACGCTGGCG
>NZ_BANB01000164.1 GCF_000964365.1 Acidisphaera rubrifaciens HS-AP3
GGTCGGCCAGCGCGCCGGCGCCGATGCGCACCAGCGCCACGTCCGGCGGCGGCGCGGCGGGCGGCGTGTCGGCGAAGACGAGCAACGTGAACTCCGAGCCGAGCGTGTCGAGCAGCCAGCGCCGCCGGCCGTCGCCGTCGATCACCGGCGCGTCCGGGCAGGGCAGGCCGACCACGGGGTCGTCGCCCGGCGCCTGGAGTGCCTGTCCCGCGAGGCTGCACGGGCGCGACAGGCGGCCGGCGTTGAGCAGGCTGCGCGCGAAGGGCGCGGCCTCCGCCAGCGCCAGCACGCCGTCGCGGAAATGCCGTTCCGTCGCGGTCTTCGGCGTCATGAAGGCGGTGGTGCGGCTGGAATGGCGGATGTTTTCGTCCGCGCCGTGGCCGCGCTCGGCGTCATACGTATCGAGCAGCGCCGGCGGCGAGGTGCCGGCGATGACGCGCGCGAGTTTCCAGCACAGATTGTCCGCGTCCTGGATGCCGCCGTTGCCGCCGCGCGCGCCGAACGGGCTGACGACATGCGCCGCGTCGCCCGCGAAAATCAGACGGCCATGCACGAAGCGGTCGAGCCGCGCGCAGCGGAAGCTGTAGACGGAGCACCATTCCAGCTCGAACGGCGCATCGCCCATGATCGCGCGCACGCGGGGGATGACGCGGTCGGGTTCGCGCTCGGCATCGGGATCGGCGTCGGGGCCGAGCTGGAAGTCGATGCGGAACACGTCGTCCGGCTGGCGGTGCAGCAGCGCGCTCTGGCCGGCGTGGAAGGTCGGTTCGTACCAGAACAGCCGTTCCGTCGGAAAATCCGCCTGCATCCGCACGTCGGCGATGAGGAAACGCTCCTCGAACCGGTGGCCGGGGAAGGGCAGGTCCATGCGCGTGCGGGTGGGCGAGCGGGCGCCGTCGGCGGCGATGACCCAGTCGGCGCGCAGCCGGTACTTCCCGTCCGGCGTGTCGATGTCGAGCGTGACGCCGTCCGCGTCCGCCGCGTGCGCGGTCACGGCGTTGCGCCAGCGCAGGTCGATCAGGCCGGGGAAGTCGCCGGCGCGGGCGATCAGGAACTCCTCCACATAATATTGCTGGAGGTTGACGAAGGCGGGCCGGTGATGGCCGCTTTCGGGCAGCAGGTTGAAGCTGTACAGCTCGCGCGCGCCGTGGAAGACGCGGCCCAGATTCCACGTGACACCCTTGTCCACGACGCGCTGACCGATGCCGATGCGGTCCCAGATCTCCAAGGTGCGTTTCGCCCAGCAGATGGCGCGGCTGCCGACCGAGACGGTGTCGTCGTCGTCGAGCACGACAGAGGGAATGCCGCGCTGCGCGAGGTCGATCGCGCAAGTAAGGCCGACCGGGCCGGCGCCGATGATGGCGACGGGGCGGCGCGTCGGCACGCCGCGCAGGTCGGGTGGCGCGACGTAGGCGTGGCGGGCATAGGTGTAGCTGCCCATGGCCGGTCACCCTTCCAGCGCGCGCCACATTTCGATGTCGCGCTCGGCGGTCCAGATGCGCGGATGGTCGATGCCGCGCGCCTCGTCATAGGCGCGGCTGACGTCGAAGGGCATGCAGTGGTCGAAGATCACCCAGTGCCCGTATTTCGGGCGCATCTCCCGCATGGCGCGGTCATAGACCGTCTTCAGGTCCGCGCCGTCCGCGGCACCCTGGCGGGCGATGGCGAACAGGTCCTGCAGGAAGGCGCGGGTGCCGGCGATGCCGTCGCGTATCTGCGCCTCGCCCACCAGCGCCTCGCCGCGTCCGGGGACGAGGGCAGTTGGGCCCAGCGCCTCGATGCGGTCGAGTGTGGCCGGCCAGTCGGCATAGTGCGCGTCGCCGCAATAGGGGGTCGCGCCGTATTCCACGAGGTCGCCGGAGAACAGGACCCGTTCCTTCGGCAGCCACGCGACCGTGTCGCCGCGTGTGTGGCCGCGCCCGGCATGGATGATCCGCACCTCCCGCGAGCCGAGCCACAGCGTCATCTCGCCGTGGAAGGTCATGGTCGGCCAGGTCAGGCCGGGGATGCTCTCGCGGTCGCGGAACAGGCGGGGGAAGCGCTGGATCTCGCTGTCCATGTCCTGCTGCCCGCGCTCGACGATCATCTCGCGCGTGACGTCGCTGGCGATGACGTTGACCCGCTCCGGATAGCCGGCGACGCCGAGGACGCGCACGGCGTGGTAGTGGGTCAGCAGGATGTGGCGGATCGGCTTGTCGGTGACGGCGCGCACGTGGCGAACGAGGTCGCCGGCCATGGCGGGCGTCGCGCGGGCGTCGATCACCAGCACGCTGTCGTCGCCCACGACGATGCCGGAATTGGGATCGCCCTCGGCCGTCAGGGCGTACACGCCGGGGGCGAGTTCGGCGAAGGTCTCGCGCTTGTCGGCCAGATCGGTCTGGCTGGCGAATCCCTTGGTCATGCTTTCCTCCCCAGGCGACTTGCGGCAAGGTTAGGTGTTGCAGTTGCAACCGTCAAGCCCGACACTGGCGCCGTCACGCAAGGGAGCCCGCCTGTCATGTCCGCCCGCCGCCGGCTCGATCTGCTGGCGTTCATGCCGTTCCGCCTGAACCGGCTCGCCGCAGAGTTCAGCCAGACGCTGGCCGCCGACTATGCCCGTTTCGGCATCGACATACCCGAGTGGCGGGTGCTGGCCACGCTCGGTCAGCACGCCGAGGCGCGCAGCGCGCAATACGTCGTCCGCTGCACCCGCACGCACAAGTCGCGCATCAGCCGCGCCGTGTCGCATCTGGTCGACAGGGGCCTCGTCGCGCGCGATCCGGGCGAGGAGGGCGGGCGGGAGATCATGCTGCGTCTGACGCCGCAGGGGCGGGCGGTGTACGAGGAGCTGGTGCCGCTGCTGCTGCACCGCGAACAGGCGGTGATGGCGTGCCTGACGGCGGAGGAGGCGGCGACCCTCGGCCTGCTGCTGGGCAAGCTCGAAGGCGCGTTCGGGCTGCTGCGGTGCGGGGAATAGGCGCGACCTGTTTCGTGCTTCCGCATAACGCCGCGCGGCGGCGCTTCCTCGGCGCCTGACCGGCGCCCTGTGGCCAGCAGCGCGCGGGCGGCGTAGCGTCCGGTCGGCCGAGGGGCGGACTGGAGGGGCTGGCATGAGCGTATGGGGGCGCGACGATCTCGATCCCTATGAGGTCGATTCCGGCGAGTCGTTCATGCGCGGCAAGCCGGTCGGCTGGTATGCGATGGATCAGGACAAGCGCCTGGTCGCCGGCCCCTATCCCACGTGGCAGGCCTGCATGGCGGCGATCCGGCGCGGCGCGCTCGACAACACGGGCGGCCAGGCATGAGGGGCGGGCAGGTATGAGGGGCGGGCGATGATCGGGCCGCTCGATGCGTCCCTGCTGCCGGCGGGCGTGACCGCGCGGCATGTCGAGGGTGTCGGCCCGCTGCGCATGCATGTGCTGGAGGCGGGCGAGGCATCCGCGCCGCTGGTGCTGCTGCTGCACGGGTTTCCGGAGATCGCCTATAGCTGGCGCGGCGTGATGCCGGCGCTGGCGGCGGCGGGCTATCGGGCGGTCGCGCCGGATCTGCGCGGCTATGGCCGCACCACCGGCGTGCCGCCGGACGAGGCGGGGGATTTCGGCCTGTCCGCCTGTCTGCGCGACATGCTGGCGCTGGTGGCGCGGCTGGGGCGCAGGCGGGTGGCGCTGCTGGTCGGGCATGATTTCGGCGCGGTCGCCGCCGCGTATTGCGCGCTGGCGCGGCCGGACATCTTTCGCGCCGTCGCGTTGATGAGCGCGCCGTTCGCCGGCACCCCGCCCTGGCCGGAGACGCCGCCCGCGCCGGTGCGCGACCTCGACGCCGAACTCGCGCGGCTCGACCCGCCGCGCAAGCATTATCACGCCTATTACTCGACGCCGCGGGCGGACCGGGACATGACCGCGCCGCCGGAAGGTCTGCATGCCTTCCTGCGCGCCTATTTCCACGTCAAGAGCGGCGACTGGCCCGGCAACGACCCGGTGCCGCTGCCGGACGCATCCGCCGCGTCGTTCGCGCGGCTGCCGCATTATTACGTGATGCCGCGCGCGGCGACGATGCCGGAGGCGGTGGCGCCGTATATGCCGGACGCCGCGGCGATCGCCGCCTGCCGCTGGCTGCCGGAGGACGTGCTCGCGGTCTATGCGGCGGAGTATGCGCGCGTCGGGTTTCAGGGCGGGCTGAACTGGTATCGCGGCCGCACCGGCGGGCAGCACGGGCGCGACCTCGCGGCGCATGCGGGGCGGGCGATCGACATGCCGGCCGCCTTTATCGGCGGCGCGCGCGACTGGGGCGTGCATCAGACGTATGGCGCGTTCGCCGCGATGCAGGGGCGGGGCTGCACCGATCTGCGCATCTGCACGCTGCTGGACGGCGCCGGCCATTGGGTGCAGCAGGAGCGCGCCGAGGCGGTGAGCGCGCTGCTGATCGGCTTCCTGCGCGACCTGCCAACAACGACGGAGGGGATGTGATGGAGATGACGCCGGTGGCAGCGGAGGCGGTCGGCATCGCGCCGTCGCGGCTGGTCCATGTCGACCGCTGGATGGACGCACAGGTCGAGAGCGGGCGGCTGGCCGGGCTGTCGGTGATGATCGCGCGGCGGGGGCGCGTCGCGTACATGAACTGCGCGGGGATAGCCGATCTCGCGCGCGGCGTCGCGATGACGCCGGAGACGATCGTGCGCATCTATTCGATGACCAAGCCGCTGACCAGCGTCGCGGTGATGATGCTGTACGAGGACGGGCATTTCCAGCTCGACGATCCGGTGTCGCGCTTCCTGCCGGAGTTCGAGCATATGCGCGTCTTCGCCGGCGCGATGCAGGGCAAGATCGACACGGTGCCGGCGGCGCGGCCGATCACGATCCGCGACCTGCTGACGCACACCTCCGGCCTGACCTACGGCTTCATGGACGCGACGCCGGTCGATGCGCTGTACCGGCGCATGGGCGTCGATTTCCAGATGGCGGAGACCTCGCTCGGCGACGTGGTGCGCATCGCGGCGTCGCTGCCGCTGCTGGCGCAGCCGGGGGCGGAGTGGAATTATTCGATCGCGACAGATGTCCTGGGTCATCTCGTTGCCGTCGTGTCGGGCCGGCCGTTCGAGGATTTCCTGCGCGCGCGCGTGCTCGCCCCGCTCGGCATGGTCGATACGGATTTCCATGTCCCGGCGGAAAAGCAGGCCCGTTTCGCCAGCAACTACCGGCGCGGCGACGCGGGCGGGGTGGCGCTGATCGACGATGCGCGCGAGAGCCGCTACCTGCGCCCGCGCGCCGTCTGTTCGGGCGGTGGCGGGCTGGTGTCCACGGCGGCCGACTACATGCGGTTCTGCCAGATGATGCTGGGCGACGGCACCTATGCCGGGCGGCGGCTGCTGGGGCGCAAGACGGTCGCGCTGATGACGTCGAACCATCTGGGCGGCGACATGGCGTCGATGGGCCAGGCGCGCTTCAGCGAGTCGAGCTATGAGGGCGTGGGCTTCGGTCTCGGGTTTTCCGTCATGCTCGATCCGGCGCGGGCGCAGATCTTCGGCACGCCGGGCGAGTATGCGTGGGGCGGGGCGGCGAGCACCGCGTTCTGGATCGACCCGGCGGAGGAGCTGGCGGTGATCCTGCTGACGCAGCTGATGCCGTCGTCCACCTATCCGATCCGGCGCGAGCTGCGCGTGCTGACCTACGCCGCACTCGACGACTGAGGGGACGGTGCCAGGGCTGCGAGGGCAACGGCCACGACGTCCTCCAGCAGCCGGCGTTCGGGGCGTGCGCGGGCCAGGACGCGCACGCCCATCAGCACGCCGAGCAGGTGCCGGGCGATTGTGTCGGCGGGCTGCGCGCGGCTGATCGTCCCGTCCGCCTGTCCCGCCCGCACGCTGTCGAGGAAGAACGTCTCGATCCGGCGCAGCACCTCCGCCAGCGCGGCGCGCAGCTCGTCGTCCTCGGCCAGGACGTCGGTCGCGGCGTTGACCAGCAGGCACCCCTTGTGCGCGGGATCGGCCAGCGACCGGCCGAGGATTTCGTCGAAAAAGGCCGCGATCGCCGCGCGCGGCGGCAGGCGGCGGCAGCGGCGGATGCGGGCGGCGATGCTGCCGTCGACGTAGTGGTCGAGCACCCGACGGTACAGCGTCCGCTTGTCGCCGAAGGCGTTGTAGAGGCTCGCGCTGGTCAGTCCCGTCGTCTCGATCAGGTCGCGCATCGACGTGGCGTCGTAGCCGTGACGCCAGAAACACTCCGTCGCGGCGTCCAGCACCGCCGTCTCGTCGAATTCGCGTGGCCGCGCCATCGCCGAACACACCTCCGCCGGATGGCGACTACCTTGCCTCGTCCCGCCGCCTATTCTAGAACGCGCGGACCAGAACGCAAGCAAGCTGCCGGGACCGGACTACCGTCGTGGTCCCGCGCGAGGAGGCTTACCGATGATCCGGTTCTATTTCCATCCCACGCCCAATCCTGCCAAAGTCGCGCTGCTGCTGGAAGAGACGGGCCTGCCGTACGAGGTGGTTCCGGTGGACACCAGCAAGGGCGAGCAGCATCTGCCGGCGTTCCGCGCGATCAACCCGAACGGCAAGGTACCGGCGATCGTCGATACCGACGGTCCCGGCGGGCGCGAGGCACGGGTGTTCGATTCCACGGCCATCCTGCTGTATCTGGCGGAGAAGACGGGCCGCTTCCTCGGCGCGGCGGAGGATCGGCCGGAATTGCTGTCGTGGCTGTTGTTCATCGCGTCGGGTCTCGGCCCGTTCTCCGGGCAGGCCGTGCACTTCCAGTATGCGGCACCCGAGGGGCTCGGCTATGCGGTGAACCGCTACCGGCGCGAGGCGGAGCGACATTATCAGGTGCTCGATGCGCATCTCGCGGGCCGTGACCACATCGTGGGCGAGACGTACACGATCGCCGACATGTCCGCGTGGGGCTGGCTCGACCGTGCGTCGCGCGTGCGCAAGGGCGAGGACGACCCGCTCGCGCCGTATCCCAACCTGCGTCGCCTGATGCAGACCGTCGATGCGCGCCCCGCGGCGTCGCGCGCCCGGGCGGTCGGCACCGATCACGATTTCAAGAAAGTGAACGACGAGGAGACGCGGCGCGCCCTATTTCCGTCGAACTATCCGCCCGCGGCCTGAACGGCCCGCCACCCGCGCGCCCGGGGCCGCGGCTTTACCTGGAAGGTAGCGATGACCGATACCACCGAGTACACCCCGCCGAAAGTCTGGACATGGCACAAGCCGAACGGCGGCCAGTTCGCGTCGATCAACCGGCCGATCGCAGGGCCGACGCATGACAAGGAGCTGCCGGTCGGGCGGCATCCGCTGCAGCTCTATTCGCTCGCCACGCCCAACGGCGTGAAGGTGACGATCATGCTGGAGGAGTTGCTCGCCCTGGGTCACGCCGGTGCCGAGTACGACGCGTGGCTGATCAAGATCAACGAGGGTGATCAGTTCGGCAGCGGCTTCGTCGCCATCAACCCGAACTCCAAGATCCCGGCGCTGGTGGACCGCAGCGGGCCGACGCCGGTGCGCGTGTTCGAGTCCGGATCGATCCTGGTGCATCTCGCCGAGAAGTTCGGCGCCTTCCTGCCGACCGAGACGGCGGCGCGGGCGGAATGCCTGTCCTGGCTGTTCTGGCAGATGGGCAGCGCGCCGTATCTCGGCGGCGGATTCGGGCATTTCTACGCCTATGCGCCGAGCAAGATGGAATACCCGATCGACCGTTTCGCCATGGAAGTGAAGCGGCAGCTCGACGTGCTCGACCGGCGGCTGGCGGAGATGACCTATATCGCGGGCGATGAGTACACGATCGCCGACATGGCGATCTTTCCGTGGTACGGCGGGCTGGCGAAGGGCTGGCTGTACGGGGCCGCGGATTTCCTGAGCGTGCAGGAATACAAGCACGTGCAGCGTTGGGCGGACATGCTGCTGGCGCGCCCGGCGGTGCAGCGTGGCCGCATGGTCAACCGCGTGTTCGGCGAGCCGTCGAGCCAGCTCGCCGAACGGCACGACGCGAGCGATTTCGAGACGAAGACCAAGGACAAGCTCGACGCGGCGGGATAGCGCCGCTCCGGACCGCCGCTCCGCATGCATGGGGCGGCGCGGGCGGTGGTCGTTTCGCCCCGTGGTGATGCGAACGTCATCCCGCCGTGCTCGACCGGGCGGCGGCCCGGCGCGACGATGGGCGGCGCGCCGGCGGAAGTGCCCGCGCGCGAACAGGAGTGAAGGCGCGTGAGCATGTCCGATGGCCGGATCGCCCGGCGCGTTCTGCTGACCAACGATGACGGCCTCGACGCGCCCGGCCTCGGCGTGCTGCGCGAGATCGCGGCGCAGGTGGCCGAGGAGGTCTGGGTCGTCGCCCCGCAGCGCGACCAGAGCGGCACGTCGCACTCCATCAGCCTGCATGCGCCCCTGCGCGTTCACCGTCACGGCGAGCGCGTCTTTGCCGTCGAGGGCACGCCCGCGGATTCCGTGGTGATCGGCACGCGGCAGCTGATGCGCGAGACACCCCCGGACCTGATCCTGTCGGGCGTCAACCAGGGGGCGAATCTCGGGACGGAGACGGTGTTCTCCGGCACCGTCGGCGCGGCCATGACCGGGCTGCTGCTCGGCGTGCCGTCGATCGCCCTCAGCCTCGCCTTCGTGCGCGGACAGCCGGCGCATTGGGCGACGCCGCGCATGCACGGGCCGGACGTGCTGCGCCGCGTGGCGTCTATGCCGTGGCGGGCGCGCGCCTGTCTGAACATCAACTTCCCCGACGTGCCGCCCGAACAGGCGGGGCCGCTTACGCTGACGCGGCAGGGGCGCGGCATCCTCGACACGATCGAGATCGACGGCCGCATCGATCCGCGGCAGCAGACGTATTTCTGGATCCGGCTCGACCGCACGCCGCGCCCCGATCACGCGGACAGCGAGGGCGAGGCGGTGCGGGCGGGCCGCATCGCCGTCACGCCGCTCCGCTTCGAACGCACGGACGAGGCGAGCTTCGACGAGATGCGCGCGGCGTTCTGACCGGCGCGCGAGGGGGGAGGGGCCATGCCCGATCATGCCGTGACGCCGTTCCGCATCGATGTCGCGCAGGCGGTGATCGACGCGATACGCGCCAAGGTGCGCGCCTATGACTGGCACGAAATGCCGGAGATCGCGCCGGGCGAGGATCGCTGGGCCTATGGCACGGACATGCGCTATCTGCGCGCGCTGTGCGAGTACTGGGTCGATACGTACGACTGGCGCGCGGCGGAGGCGGCGTTGAATGCCCACCCGCAGTTCACGGCCGCGATCGACGGGCAGACGATCCATTTCCTGCACGTGCGCGGCTCCGGCCCGGGCGGCGACGCGCTGCTGCTGACGCATGGGTGGCCGGGGTCGGTCTATGAGTTTTATGGCGTCATCGACCGGCTCGCGCATCCGCAGCGTCACGGCGGCGACGCGGCGGCGGGGATCGACCTCGTCATCCCGTCGCTGCCGGGCTTCGGATTTTCCGGCAAGCCGTCGCGGCCGATCGGGCCGCGCCGCATCGCGGGTCTGTGGGACCGGCTGATGCGCGAGACGCTCGGCTATCGCCGCTACATCGCGCAGGGCGGCGACTGGGGCGCCTATATCAGCGGGATGCTGGCGCTCGATCACACGCACGCGCGGGGCGGCGGGTGCGAGGCGGTGCATCTCAACATGTTCGGCCTGCGCCCCGCCGGCCCGCTCGGGGCGGAGGAAGATCGCGCCTGGGCCGACGCCGTCGCGCAATTCCGCAACCGGGAGTCGGCGTATTCGCAGCTGCAGGCGACGAAGCCGCAGACGCTTTCCTATGCGATGATGGGCAGCCCGGTCGGCGTCGCGGCGTGGATCGTCGAGAAGTTCAACACCTGGGCCGACACGCGCGGGCCGGACGGCGCGCGCGACATCGAGCACGTGTTCACCAAGGACCAGCTGCTGACCAACGTGATGATCTATCTCGTCACCCGCAGCTTCAACACCGCAAGCTGGATCTATCGCGGGCGGGCCGACGAGGGCGGCGCGGTGATGCCGGCGGGGCGGCGCGTGGAGGTGCCGACCGCGATCGCCAGCTTCCCATGCGAGATCATCCCGTTTCCGAAGCGCCCGCTGGTCGAGACCGGCTACGACGTGGTGCGCTGGACCGATTTCGAGCGTGGCGGCCATTTCGCCGCGATGGAGACGGGTCCGGTCTTCGCCGACGACGTCGCCGCCTTCGTCGCGCAGGTGCGGGCGCTCCGTCGGGGGGATTAGCGGACGGCTCGGCCGCCCGCGTCGCGCGGCTGGACACCCGTGCGGTCATGCCTGCCGCCGGCCGGTGCCGGCAATGGGGGCCTGGCGGTCCGTGCGGTGCATCCGTCCCGAGTCGCCGCCCCGGGGCGCGGCCGGTCAGTCCTCGGCGGCGGGCGCGCGGAAGAAGGCGGCCGCGGCCTGGCGGTGGCTGTCCTTGCGGGCGATGTCGGCCTCCACCCGGGCGATTTCCTCGCGCAGCTCGGCGATATAGGCCCGCAGCTCGTCGATCCCGAGGGTCGCCAGCGGCAGCGGCTCCAGCCGCCGGCGGGGGCGGGCGGGGTCGTCGTCGTCACGCATCGCAGCCTCCCTGTCCGCGCGATGGGTCGGGCATGCCGTTCACCTTGACCCTCCCGGCCGCGGTCTGCATATCCACTATAAAACGCGGGCGGCCCGGCTCGTACCGCCGCCCTGTGTGATGGACACATACACCATGACCCTGCCCCTGATGCCGAAAGCCACCGCCGTGTGGCTGATCGACAAGACGTCATTGACCTTCTCGCAGATCGCGCAGTTCTGCGGCATGCACCCGCTCGAGGTGCAGGCCATCGCCGATGGCGAGGTGGCGCAGGGCATCAACGGCTATGACCCGGTCGCCAACGGGCAGCTGACCGCCGACGAGATCGCCCGCAGCGAGGCGGACCCGGACCGGCCGCTGCGGCTCGCCGCGAGCACCATGCCGGCGCCCAAGCGCCTGCGCGGCGCGCGCTACACGCCCGTGGCGAAACGGAACGACCGGCCGGATGCCATCGCCTATCTGCTGAAGAACTTCCCGCAGCTGACGGACGCGCAGATCGGCAAGCTGCTCGGCACCACCAAGGACACGATCCAGAAGGTGCGGGAGCGGTCGCACTGGAACAGCGCCAACATCAAGCCAGCCGATCCGGTGCTGAAGGGGCTGTGCAGCCAGACCGACCTGAACGCCATGGTCGCCGCCGCGAACGAGCGGCTGACGCAGGAGGGGCAGGCCGTCCCGCCGCCGCCCGCGCCGCCCGGCGAGGCGGACGAAGCCGCCTGATCTCCGGACGCGCCGTCCCGGTGCCGTCGGCCCGGCCGCCCGAACCCGGCCGCCCGCAGGCGTGCCGGGCCGGGTGCTTCGGCCCCGCGTGGCGGGGTGCCTGCCTAGGCGGGCTGTTCGGCCTCCAGCCGCTGCAATTCTTCCTTGAGCCTGAGTTTCTCCACCTTGAGCTTTGAGATCGCCTCCTGGTCGGGCCGCGGCCGCTGGTCCTCCTCGGCGATGCGGCCTTCCAGGCTGGCATGGCGGTGTCTGAGGCTCTCGAGGCGTCCTTGCAGGCTCAACGCGTCCTCCTATCGCTCGTGGGTGGCCCGCGCCCTGGACACCCGCGTCGGATACAGGGCGCGATCCGATAGCGTACACCAAACGCGCGGCGTGTCGCTACGAACTGAACAACGCCCGGCCGGCGCCGGGTTGCGGCGCCGGGCTGGGTTTCCGGCGACCCGCCATGCTAGGAGGGCGGCATGTTGACCGACCGCGACGCGCTGCTGCGCAAGCTGCATGAACTGCGCAGCGAACACCGCGACCTCGACACCGTCATCGCCCGCATGAGCGACCAGACGCATGCCGATCAGCTGCACGTGCAGCGGCTGAAGAAGCGCAAGCTGCTGCTCAAGGACGAGGTGGCGTGGCTGGAAAGCCGCCTGATCCCCGACAGCATCGCCTGAGACCGGGGTAGCGCGAGCATGATGTCGGGGGCGCCGCTGGTCGGCGTGATCATGGGAAGCCAGTCCGACTGGGCGACGATGCGCCTCGCCGCCGCGCGGCTGGAGGCGCTCGGCATCCCCCACGAGGTGCG
>NZ_BANB01000163.1 GCF_000964365.1 Acidisphaera rubrifaciens HS-AP3
GACCCAAGCCGCCGCGCCTGCTCCCCCGGACGAGGCCCGCGACACCGCCGCCGCCGCGTTCGCCGAGCGCGTCCGCCGCTACGACCCCAAGGCGGACACGGCGCTGATCGAGGCGGCCTATGTCACCGCCGCCCAGGCGCACGCCTCGCAGCGGCGCGACAACGGCGACCCCTACATCACCCATCCGGCCGCCGTCGCCGAGATCCTCGCCGGCTACCGGCTCGACACCGCCTCCATCATAACCGGCCTGCTCCACGACGTCGTGGAGGACACGCCCCTGACCATGGCGGCGATCGAGGCGCGGTTCGGGCGCGAGATCGCGGGCCTCGTGGACGGCGTCACCAAGCTGACGCGCCTCGAACTGCAATCGGACCGCACCAAGCAGGCGGAGAATTTCCGCAAGCTCGTGCTGGCGATGAGCCGCGACATCCGCGTGCTGCTGGTCAAGCTCGCCGACCGGCTGCACAACATGCGCACCCTGCATTACGTGCGCGAACTGCCGCGCCGCCAGCGCATCGCGCGCGAGACGATGGAGATCTACGCGCCGCTCGCCGAACGCATCGGCATGGACGCGGTCAAGACCGAACTCCAGACGCTCGCCTTCGCGCAGCTCGATCCGGAGGCGTCGGACACCATCCAGGCGCGGCTGAACTTCCTGCGCGGGCAGGGGGCCGACGTGATCGAGGAGGTGCGCGGCGAACTGCGCCGCGTGCTCGAGGAATCCGGCCTGCGCGTGCTGGAGGTGACGGGCCGCGAGAAATCGCCCTTCTCCATCTGGGAGAAGATGCAGCGGCGCAACGTCGCCTTCGAACAGCTCTCCGACATCATGGCGTTCCGCGTCGTCGTGCCGACGCGCGAGCAATGCTACGCGGCGCTCGGCGCCGTGCACGCGGCGTTCCCGGTGATCGCCGGCCGCTTCAAGGACTACATCAGCACGCCGAAGTCGAACGGCTATCAGAGCCTGCACACCGGCGTCACGCTGCGCCATCCGCGCAACCAGAAGATCGAGGTGCAGATACGCACCCCGGAGATGCACGACATCGCCGAGAACGGCGTCGCCGCGCACTGGCTGTACAAGGACGGCGGTCCCGCCTCGCAAAAGGAGGTCGTGCGCTTCCGCTGGGTGCAGGACCTGCTGGAAATCCTGGAGAACTCGACCACCGGCGACGAGTTCCTCGAATACACCAAGCTCGAACTGTACGAGGACAAGGTCTTCTGCTTCACGCCGAAGGGCCAGCTGATCGAGCTGCCGCGCGGCGCGACGCCGGTCGATTTCGCCTATGCCGTGCACAGCCAGGTCGGCGATACCTGCGTCGGCGCCAAGGTCAACGGCCGGCTGATGCCGCTGCGCCACGAGCTGCAGAACGGCGACCAGGTGGAGATCATGACGGCGCGCGGCGGCACGCCGTCGCCGCAATGGGAACGCTTCGTCGTCACCGGCAAGGCACGCGCGCGCATCCGCCGCTACGTGCACCAGCAGCAGAAGCAGCAGAACCTCGCCGACGGCCGCGCCATGCTCGCCCGCGCCTTCCGCCAGGAGGGCGTGGACGGTTCGGAAAAGGCGCTGGAACCGGCGCTCAAGGCGTTCAAGCAGCCGAGCCTGTCCGACCTCTATGTCGCCGTCGGCAACGGCAATATCGGGCCGAAGGACGTCGTCCACGCCGTCTATCCGGAACTGCGCCAGAACGCCCACGCGCCGCGCATGGTGCCGGTGCTTCCGCCCCGCCCGTCGAGCCGCGCGTATCATCACGGCGGCCACGATTCCGGCGTGCCGCTGACCGGCCTCGTCGCCGGCATGGCGGTGCATTTCGCCGGCTGCTGCCATCCGCTGCCGGGTGACCGCATCTGCGGCATCGTCACCACCGGCAAGGGGGTCACGATCCACACCCGCGACTGCCAGACGCTCGCGAGCTTCGCCGCGACGCCGGAGCGTTTCATCGACGTCGAATGGGACCTTGCCGCCGTGGCCGAGGGGCTGGCCGGCGGCGGCGGGCGCGGGCTGCGCACCGGGCGCATCAGCGTGATCGCCGCCAACGAGCCCAACGTGCTCGCCGGCCTGACCAACGCCGTCGCCAAGCACGAGGGCGCGATCGCCAACCTCAAGGTCGTCAACCGGCAACAGGACTTCTTTGAAATCCTCGTCGACGTGGACGTGCGCGACCTGCGCCACCTCTCGACCGTGATCGCCGGGCTGCGCGGCGCGCCCGGCATCACGCAGGTGGAGCGGGCGCGGGCTTGATCCTCGGCATCGGCGCCGATCTCTGCGACATCCGCCGCATCGAGCGGACGCTCGCGCGCCACGGCGGACGCTTCGAGCTGCGCGTGTTCACCGAGATCGAACGCGCCCGCGCCGACCGCGCGAAGCTCGCCCGCGTGCGCGCCGCGACCTACGCCAAGCGTTTCGCGGCCAAGGAGGCGGCGTCGAAGGCCCTGGGCACCGGCTTCGCGCGCGGCGTGCATTTCGCCGATCTCGGCGTGGTCAACCTGCCGGGCGGCAAGCCGACCCTGCACATGACCGGCGGCGCCGCGCTGCGCCTCGCGGCGATCACCCCGCCCGGGCTGACGGCGGCGGTGCATCTGACGATGACCGACGAATACCCCTATGCCTATGCGCAGGTGATCATCGAGGCGTGGGCTCCGGGCGCCACGGCAACGGCCGGTTAAGCTTCGTCTGCTAGGACGCGAGGCAGAGACAGCGCCGGGGCCTCGCCGTGTACGTCCCACCCGCCTCCGCCTTTGCCGATGCGACCGCGCCGGCCGCCGCCGCCACGGCCGGGGGAGGGGCGGAGGCGCCCGGCGGCACGTCCTTCCGCACGCTGCTGTCGGAGATGAACCCGCTGCAGTATCTCCCCGTCGTCGGGCCGCTCTACCGCGCGGCGACCAACGACACGATCCCGGAGCCGGTGCGCTGCTTCGGCTCGCTGCTGGTCGGCGGCCTGATCGGCGGGCCGATCGGCGTCGCGACCGGCATCGCCTCGCTGGTGGCCGAACGGGTCAGCGGTATCGACCCCGACGGCATCGGTCGCCGTTTGCTCGCCGATCTCGGGATCATCACCGCACCGGGCGCCGCCCGCCCCTCCGGCACGCCGGCCGCTCCCGCGGTCGCCGCCGCTTCCACCACCGCGTCCACCGCCGCGCCGGCCGCCG
>NZ_BANB01000162.1 GCF_000964365.1 Acidisphaera rubrifaciens HS-AP3
ACCGCCTGGTTGGCCCCCTTGCCGCCCGGCTGGACGAGCGCCGCCGGCGCCAGCACCGTCTCGCCCCGCGCCGGCAGGGCGGCGAGCGGGAAGATCAGGTCGAGATTGACCGAACCGAGGACGACGATCACCGCCCGCCCCTCGCCCTGCCGGCCGCGCCTCAGCCGCCGGTCAGCGCCGCCTGCAGTTCCGCCCATTCGCGCGACGACAGGCCGCTGTCGCGCGGCGCCACCGCCTCGCCCGCCAGCATCCGCCGCACCACCGCCAGCATCGGCGCCGACAGCGTGACGGCGCCGAGCCGGTAGTCGCGGAAGGCGGCGGCGGTCAGCGGCACCCACGCGTCAAGTACGCCCAGCATCGCCTCGGCATAGGCGCGTATCTCGTACTGCGCGTGCGCGTCGGCCCGCAGCGCGAGAAAGCCGAGCAGGTTGTGCAGGTCGGTCTTCCAGTACCACTGCGTATAGGTGTTCAGCGTCAGGTTCATGCGCGCCAGCTCGCGCGCGAGACCCGCGCGCGACGGATCGCGCGGCTGCCCCGCCTCGTCCTCGTTCAGCATGGCGAGATAGTGGTCGTGGCAGCGCGCGGCGTCGTCACGCAGGGTGCGCAAAACCTCCGCCGCCTCGTCCGGCCCCAGCACGTCGCCCCGTCCCTGCCGGTTCGTCGCCGATTGTGCGGCCAGATGCGCGGCGTCCGGGATGTAGAACTCGCGGTCCATCACCGAATACCGGGCGGAATATTCGTTCACGTTCGCCGTGCGGTGGCGGATCCACTGCCGGGCGACGAAGATCGGCAACTTCACGTGGAACTTGATCTCGCACATCTCGAACGGGGTCGAGTGGCGGTGACGCATCAGGTAGCGGATCAGCCCGGCATCCTCGGACACCCGCTTGGTGCCGCGTCCATAGGAGACGCGCGCCGCCTGCACCACGGCGGCATCGTCGCCCATGTAGTCCACGACCCGCACGAAGCCGTGGTCGAGCACCGGCAGGGCGCGCGCCAGCAGGGCCTCCAGCGCGGGCACGGTGGGGCGGGCGGTTTCGGCGCGGCCGGCGCGGACGGCGTCGATCTCGCGCTGCTGGTCGTCGGTCAGGGGCATGGTGGTCCTCCTGCGTCGCTGCACCGTCCGCGGCCATCGTCGGCGGGCCGGTGGATTCGCCGCGAGAGGCGTCCTATATCTGTTGGGCCGGCTTGCCGGCTATGGCGATAAACGGTGCGCGGAATAAGCGTTGTGGACCCGGGGGCAGTGCCCGGCGCCTCCACCAAGGGGGGCGAAACAGGCTCGACACGCGTGGTAAAGGCCCATTTTTCGCTCGGCATGGTTCCGCCGTTATCGGGCCATTCTACAGGTGCCAACGACAACGAGGCACTCGCTCTCGCCGCGTAAGCGGTGTTAGCGCGGTTCGGGGGGCACCGGGCAACAGAAGCCCCCCACTCGCCCCGCCCCGGCCGACCGTCGCCCGCGTGCGCGCCCGTCCCAGCCCCGGCGCGCGACCATTTGCGTACCGCGGCGGGCGCGCTACAGACACGCCCATGAGCGATGACGCCACCCCGCCGGAAAGCCTGCTTCCCTATGAGGACTGGATGGAACAGGCGCTGCGCCGCGTGGTGCAGACGGCGCTGGACCATGCCGCGCGGCACGGGCTGCCCGGCGCGCACCATTTCTACATCACCTTCCGCACCGATCATCCGGGCGTGGTGATCCCGCCGCGCCTGCGCGCGCAGTATCCGCAGGAAATGACCATCGTCCTGCAGCACCAGTACGACCATCTGGTGGTGGACGACGAGGCCGCGATGTTCTCGGTCCGCCTGTCGTTCGGCGGCATCCCCGCCACGCTGGCGGTGCCGTTCGCCGCGGTCGTGGGCTTCGCCGATCCCGCCGTGCGCTTCGCCCTGCAGTTCCGCGCGGCCGGGGCGGAGGGCGAGGATCTCGACGGCGGGGACGCCCCCGCCGACGAGACGGAGGAAGCCGCCGCGCCGCCGCCGCCCCCGCCGCCATCAAGCGAGCCGCAGGTCGTCAGCCTCGACGCCTTCCGCCGCCGGCCGGTCAAGGAGTAGCCGATGAACGCGCCGCTGCCCCGCCCGACGGGCTTTCTCTATGCGCCGATGTTTCCCCTCGGCCCGGACGCGACGCCCTACAAGCGCCTGCCGATCGAGGGCGTGCGGACGCTCGACTGCAACGGGCGGCAGATGCTGTCGGTGTCGCCCGAGGCGCTGAGCGCGCTGGCCTTCCAGGCGTTCCACGAGGTGTCGCACCTCTTGCGCCCGACGCATCTCGCCTCGCTGCGCGCCATCCTCGACGACCCGGAGGCGAGCGACAACGACCGCTTCGTCGCGCTCGACCTGCTCAAGAACGCCAACATCGCGGCCGGCGGCGTGCTGCCGATGTGCCAGGACACGGGCACCGCCATCGTGTTCGGCAAGAAGGGCCAGCGCGTCTGGATCGAGGGCAACGAGGAGGAGGCGCTCAGCCTCGGCGTCCACCGCACCTATACCGAGACCAACCTGCGCTATTCGCAGATGGCGCCGCTGTCGATGTTCGAGGAGGTCAACACCGGCAACAACCTGCCGGTGCAGTTCGACATCGCGGCCGCCCCCGGCGACGACCACGCCGACGAGTTCCACCTGATGTTCGTCGCCAAGGGCGGCGGGTCGGCCAACAAGACGTTCCTGTTCCAGGAGACGCGCGCGATCCTGACGCCGCAGAAACTGGCGGCCTATATCGGCACGAAGATCAGGACGCTCGGCACCTCCGCCTGCCCGCCCTATCACCTCGCCATCGTCATCGGCGGCACGAGTGCCGAGGCGAACCTCAAGACCGTCAAGCTCGCCTCCACGCGCTGGCTCGATGCGCTGCCCACGTCCGGCAGCCGCGCGGGTCATGCCTTCCGCGATCTGGAGATGGAGCAGGAGGTGCTGCGGCTGTCGCGCGAGACCGGCATCGGCGCGCAGTTCGGCGGCAAGTATTTCTGCCACGACGTGCGCGTGATCCGCCTGCCCCGCCACGGCGCGAGCCTGCCGGTGGGCATCGGCGTCTCGTGCAGCGCCGACCGCCAGATCAAGGCGAAGATCACGCCCGACGGCGTGTTCCTCGAGGCGCTGGAGACTGATCCGGCGAAATACCTGCCGGAGACGACGGACGCGCATCTGGGCGGCGAGGCGGTCGCGATCGACCTCAATCAGCCGATGGACGCGATCCGCCGCACGCTGTCGGCCTATCCCGTCAAGACCCGCGTCATGCTGACCGGCACGATGGTCGTCGCCCGCGACATCGCGCACGCCAAGCTCAAGGAGCGGCTCGACCGCGGCGAGGGCCTGCCCGACTACATCAAGAACCATCCCGTCTATTATGCCGGCCCGGCCAAGACGCCGGACGGGTATGCGACCGGCAGCTTCGGTCCCACCACGGCGGGGCGCATGGACAGCTACGTGGCCGAGTTCCAGGCGGCGGGCGGCAGCCTGGTGATGCTGGCCAAGGGCAACCGTTCGCGCGCGGTGCGCGAGGCCTGCCGCGCCCATGGCGGCTTCTACCTCGGCAGCGTCGGCGGACCCGCCGCGCGGCTGGCGCAGGACTGCATCCGCCGGGTCGAGGTGCTCGAATACCCGGAGCTCGGCATGGAGGCGGTCTGGCGCATCGAGGTGGAGAATTTCCCCGCCTTCATCGTCATCGACGACAAGGGCAACGATTTCTACGAAGGGTTGGACTGAGTCATGCGATTCACCGTCGACCGGCTCGACCACCTCGTCATCAACTGCCGCGATGTCGATATCAGCGCCGCCTGGTACCAGCGCGTGCTCGGCATGGACCGCGAGGAATTCGGGTCGGAGCTGCGCACCGCGCTGAAGTTCGGCGGGCAGAAGCTCAATCTCCGGCCGCACGACCACGACACCCGCTCCTGGATCGCCGCCGCGACCTGCGCGCCGGGGACGCAGGATCTGTGCTTCGTCACCGCGGTGCCGACCGAGGACATCATCGAGCACCTCCAGGCCTGCAAGGTCGTGGTCGAACTCGGGCCGATCGCCCGCGAGGGCGCGCTCGGCGCCATGATGTCGGTCTATTGCCGCGACCCCGACGGCAACCTGATCGAGATCGCGACCTACGGCTCCGAGTGAAGGCGGCCGATTTCGACTACGCGCTGCCGCCCGACCGCATCGCCCAGCATCCGGCGCGGCCGCGCGACGCGGCGCGGCTGCTGCACGTCGCGGGCGATGGGCTGCGTGACCGCACGGTGCGCGATCTGCCGTCGCTGCTGCGCCCGAACGACGTGCTCGTGGTCAACGACACGCGGGTGATCCCGGCGCAGCTTGTCGCGCGACGAGGGGCCGCGCGCATCGGCATCACCCTCGACCGGCCGCTGGCCGACGGCACTTGGCACGCGCTTGCGCGCAACGCGCGGCGGCTGCGGGTCGGCGACGTGCTGTCTTTCGATGGCGACGCGACGCTTGCGGCCGAGGTGGCGGCGCGCGACCCGGATGGCGGCGTCGCGCTGCGCTTCCACACCGACGACCTGGCGGCGTCGCTGCGCCGCGCCGGGGCGCTGGCGCTGCCGCCCTATATCGACCGGCCGGCGGGGCCGACAGAGGACGACGGCTCGGACTACCAGACCGTCTATGCCGCGACCGAGGGCGCCGTCGCCGCCCCCACCGCCGGGCTGCATTTCACCCCGGCGCTGCTCGACGCCCTCGCCGCCCGCGGCATCGGGCGCGTCCACGTGACGCTGCATGTCGGCGCGGGCACCTTCCTGCCGATGCGCGGCGAGGAGGTGCGGGACCACCGGATGCACGCCGAGCGCGGCATGATCGGCGCGGCGGCGGTGGCCGCGATCAACGAAGCCCGGGCGGCCGGCGGCCGTGTCGTGGCGGTCGGCACCACCACGCTGCGCCTGCTGGAGACCGCCGCCGCCGATGGCACGCTGCGCCCATGGGCGGGCGAGACCGATCTGTTCATCCTGCCGGGCTTCCGGTTCCAGGCGGTGGACATGCTGCTGACCAACTTCCACCTGCCCCGCTCGACCCTGTTCATGCTGGTCTGCGCCTTCGCCGGCGAGGCGCGGATGCGCGGCGCCTACAGCCACGCGATCGCGGCGGGGTACCGGTTCTACTCCTACGGCGACGCGAGCCTGCTGGAGCGTGCATGCGACTGACCTGGGACGCGGCGGCGCGCGACGGCGCGGCGCGGGCGGGGACGCTGCGGACGGCGCATGGCGACGTGCCGACCCCGACTTTCATGCCGGTCGGCACCGCCGGGACGGTGAAGGCGATGACGGCGGATGCGGTGCGGGCGACCGGGGCGGGCATCGTGCTGGGCAACACCTATCACCTGATGCTGCGTCCGGGCGCCGAGCGCGTGGCGGCGCTGGGCGGGCTGCACCGGTTCATGGACTGGCCCGGCCCGATCCTGACCGACAGCGGCGGGTTTCAGGTCATGTCGCTGTCGAAGCTGCGCGAGATCGACGCCGGCGGGGTGACGTTCCAGTCCCACCTCGACGGCAGCCGCCACCGGCTGACGCCCGCGCGGGCGATGGACATCCAGCACAAGCTGGACGCGACGATCACCATGGTGCTCGACGAATGCACGCCGTGGCCGGCGACCGAGGAACAGGCCGGCGCCTCGCTCGCCCTGTCGATGCGCTGGGCGGCGGAGGCGCGGGTGGCGTTCGTGGCGCGGCCCGGCTACGGGCTGTTCGGCATCGTCCAGGGCGGCACCTATCCGCATCTGCGGGCGCAAAGCGTGGAGGCCCTGACCGCGATCGGCTTCGACGGCTATGCGGTGGGCGGCCTCGCGGTGGGCGAGGGGCAGGCGCTGATGTTCGCCACGCTCGACGTGACCGTGCCGCTGCTGCCGGGGGATGCGCCGCGCTACCTGATGGGCGTGGGCACGCCGGACGACCTCGTGGGCGCGGTCACGCGCGGGATCGACATGTTCGACTGCGTGATCCCGACCCGCGCCGGCCGCACCGCCCGCGCCTTCGTGCCGGAGGGGACGCTCAATCTCCGCAACGCCCGCCATGCCGGCGCGGACGTCCCGCTGCAGGACGGCTGCCCCTGCCCCGCCTGCACCCGCCACAGCCGCGCCTATCTGCATCACCTGTTCCGGGCGGGGGAAATGCTGGGGCCGATGCTGCTGACATGGCATAACCTCACCTACTATCAGGCGCTGATGCGAGGGATGCGCGACGCGATCCTCGACGGGCGCTTTGCCGGACATGCCGCGGCGCTGCGCGCCGGCTGGCGCCGGCCGGACGAGACCGATGACCCATGAGCGATGATCTGAGCCACCTGACCCAGCTTGGGCGGACCACCCCGCTGCCGGCGAGCCCCGAGGCGGCAGTGCTGGAGCGCGTCGCCAACCCGTCGCCGGGCCGCGCCTATCTGGTGCGCTTCACCTGCCCGGAATTCACGTCGCTGTGCCCGCTGACCGGCCAGCCGGATTTCGCGCATATCGTGCTGGACTACGTGCCGCGCGACTGGATCGTGGAGAGCAAGTCGCTGAAGCTCTACCTCGCCAGTTTCCGCAACGAGGGCGCGTTCCACGAGGCCTGCACCATGCGGATCGCCGAACGTCTGGTCGCCTTGCTCGACCCGGTCTGGCTGCGCATCGGCGCCTATTGGTACCCGCGCGGCGGGATGCCGATCGACGTGTTCTGGCAGACCGGCGCGCCGCCGGACGGGGTCTGGGTGCCGCCGCAGGACGTGCCCGGCTATCGTGGCCGGGGCTGACCACGCCTCGCACGATCCGCGCGCGGCCATAAGGGCGCGTGCCCACGCGCTCGGCTTCCAGGCGGTCGGCTTCTGCGCGGCGGCGCTGGGCGCGGAGGCGTCCGCCCGTCTGGCCGACTTCCTGGCCGCCGGCTGGCACGGCGGCATGGGCTGGATGGAGCGGCGTGCGGCGCAGCGCGCCGACCCGCGCGCGCTGTGGCCGCAGGCGCGCAGCGTCATCGCGCTCGGCCTGTCCTATGCCCCCGCCGAGGACCCGCTGGCGGTCCTGGCGCGGCCGGACCGGGGGAACATTTCGGTCTACGCACGAAACCGCGACTACCACGAGGTGTTCAAGGGACGGCTGAAGACGCTGGCGCAGTTCGTGGTCGCCCGCTACGGGCCGGAGGTGAAGGTTTTCGTGGATACCGCGCCAGTGATGGAAAAGCCGCTCGCCGCGCGGGCGGGCCTGGGCTGGCAGGGCAAGCACACCAACCTCGTGTCGCGGCGACATGGGTCGTGGCTGTTCCTCGGTGAGATCTACACCACGCTCGACCTGCCGGAAGACGCGCCGCATGCCGATCGCTGCGGGTCCTGCACGCGCTGCCTGCGGGCCTGCCCGACGGATGCGTTTCCCGCGCCCTACCGCCTGGATGCGCGGCGCTGCATTTCCTACCTGACCATCGAGCATCATGGCCCGATCCCGGAGGCGCTGCGCCCTGCCATCGGCAACCGCATCTATGGCTGCGACGACTGCCTTGCCGCCTGTCCCTGGAACCGCTTCGCGCAGGCGGGGCGGGAGGCGAAGCTGCAGGCGCGCCCGGACCTGACCGCCCCCGCCCTGTCGGAGCTGGCCGCGCTGGACGATACCGGATTCCGCGCCCGGTTCGCCGGCACCGCCATCAAGCGGATCGGGCGCGACCGATTCGCCCGCAACGTCGCGGTCGCGATCGGCAATGCGGGCGAGCCCGCCCTCCTGCCCGCCGCGACGCGCCTGGCCGCCGACGCGGACCCTGTGGTGGCGGAGGCCGGCGCCTGGGCCGGCGCCCGGCTGGCGGGACGGGTATGAGCCGCCTGCTCAAGCGCAGCTTCTCGCTCGCCGGCCACCGCACCAGCGTGGCGCTCGAGGCGGAGTTCTGGGACGCGCTGGCCGAGATCGCCGCCGCCGATCAGCGCGCCGTCTCCGCCCTGGTGGCCGAGGTGGACCGCACCCGCGAGACCGACATGCCGCTCGCCTCGTCGTTGCGGGTGCTTGCCCTGAAGCATTTCAGGGCCGGGCGTTAAGACTGCCGTTACCTAAAGCGCCGGAGACTTCGACGAGGCGA
>NZ_BANB01000161.1 GCF_000964365.1 Acidisphaera rubrifaciens HS-AP3
CGACATCGACGCCGCGCGTCGGCTCGTCGAAGATCACGATCGACGGCTCCTGCACCAGCGACTTCGCCACGACGACCTTTTGCTGGTTGCCGCCGGACAGTTCCACGATGCGGGCCCGGCGCTGCAGCGTGCTGATCTTAAGCCGGTCCACCCAATAGCCGGCGAGCCGGTTGCGCGTGGCGCGCGACAGCAGGAAGCGCCAGCCCTTTCGCGTCGCGAGGCGGCCGATATAGACGTTGTCGTCGACGATCATCGTCTCGAAGAAGCCGTTGAGCTTGCGGTCCTCGGTGATGTAGGCGATGCCGTCGTCGATCGCCTGTTTGGGCACGCGGTAGCGGATCGGCCGGCCGCGCAGCTTGATGGTGCCGCCGTTGATCAGGTTGCGCTTCAGCGCGCCGGAGATGATCTTGGCGATTTCGGTGCGGCCGGAGCCGATCAGGCCGGCGATGCCGACGACCTCCCCGGCATAGACGGAGAACGACATGTTCTTGACGACGTTGCCCATCGTCACGTTCTCGACCGTGAGCACCTTTTCGCGCCGCCGGGAGCGACGGTCGGCGTGTCCCTCCTTGTGCGCGTAATAGGTCTGCGTGATCTCGCGACCGACCATGTAGCGCACGAGCTGCCCGCGCGTCAGCGAGGCGGCGGGCGCCGTGATCACCAGCCGCCCGTCGCGCAGCACGGTGATCCGGTCGGCGATCTGCAACGACTCCTCGAGCGCGTGCGAGATGTAGATGATGCCCACGCCGCGCGCGCGCAGGTCGCGCACGAGGTTGAAGAAATGCACGATTTCCTCGGGCGTCAGGCTCGCCGTGGGTTCGTCGAAGATGATGACCCGCGCATCGTTGTAGACGGCGCGCGCGATCTCCACCATCTGCCGCTTCGCCGTGCCGAGCAGGCCGACCGGCGTCGCCGGATCGATGTGGAAGTTCAGCGATTGCAGCAGCTGCTGCGCCTGGATGTTGAGGGTGCGGAAACGGGTGATCAGCCGCTCGCGCCCGAGTTCGATGTTCTGCGCCGCCGTCATGGTCGGCACTAGGCTCGTCTCCTGATAGACCATGCAGATGCCGGCGGCGAGCGCGTCGCGCGGCCGCTGGAACGCCGCCGGCCTGCCGTCCACCAAGTAGGTGCCGGACGTCAGGCCGATCGCCCCGGCGATCGCCTTGCACAGCGTCGACTTGCCCGCCCCGTTCTCGCCGACCAGCGCGTGCACCTCGCCGGCGTACAGATCGAAGTCGATGTTTTCGATCGCATGCACCCCGCCGTAGATCTTGCTGCCGCCGGTGATGCGCAGCACCGGGCTGCGGGCTTCGCCGGAGGGCGGCGCCTCCGGCGGGCGGGCGATCGTCTCGCTCATGCGCGGGCCCTCGTGCGGTCGATCAGGATGCGTCCGGCGCCGCGGGAGACGACGATCAGCCCCTGTGCGGCCTCGCGCACCGAGGTGATGCCGTGGTGGCGGCCGCCGACGCGGCTGTGCAGGCTTTCGGCCGGCGTGCCGTCCGCGTCGAAGCGCGCCAGCAGCCCGTACGACCGTGGCGGCGACCAGGGTTTTTCGATCCCCAGCGCCTTGAGCCCGCCCCACTGCATCGGCTCGTAGCAATCGCCGGTGGTCGCGAGCGCCGGGCCGACCCACAGATGCGGCTCCATCGTGCGCATCATCTCGTTACGGAAATCGTCCTCGCGCAGCACGAACTCCGTCAGGTGCGTGCGGGCGGCGAACATCGCCAGCCAGAACCCGCCGCCCGAGGCCGGCGCGAGGCGCGCGGGATAGCCGGGCAGGTTGGGCAGGATGACGCGCGGGGCGGACGAACGCCTGCCATCGGCGGCAAAGGCGGTGACGCGATGGGTCCATGCCTCGGCCAGCCAGCACGTCGTCCCGTCCGTCATCAGCCCGTCCGGCCATGCCAGACCCTGTCGCAGGACCGCGGGCTGTTCGAGCGACGGGCCGCAGCGCAGCAGCCGGCCGGCGCGGTTCTTCTCCATCAGGTCGCGCAGCCAGGCATCCGGCGCGTGGCGCGCGCTGCCCTCGCACAGCAGGATGCTGCCGTCGGGCGACGCGGCGATCGCGGTGACGCAGGCGACCGGGGTTCCGGCCGCCTCGCGGAGCCAGTGCCGGTGGCCGTCGCGGTCGATCTTCACCACGCCCTGCGACGCGACGCCGACCAGCAGGCCACCGTCGGGATGGATCGCGAGCGCGCCGGCATCGCCGTCGAACGTGGCGACCACCTCGCGCCGCGCATAGCCCGCGCCGTCGAGACGCCAGACCTGCCGTCCGGCGGAGACATAGAGCGCGCCGTCGGCGCCCTCCGCCACGTCGTCCGCGCCGGGCAGCGGATCGCCGATCACTTCCAGCGTGTCGAGCCGGCTGTTCGGCGTGAACGGCCCGTCCATCGACGGCACCGGGTGCTGGTCGCGGTTGGGGAAGAAGATCTGCTCGAGGTCGCGCAGGATATGCGTGAACGCGCCCATGCAATCAGTGCCTGTCCCGCCGCTTGTTGCCCCAGTAGGCGTCGTAGCCGGTCCAGTCCGGATCGGCGTCCGGCAGGCGGATACGGCCGATGCGGTTGTTCTCCAGCCCGCCCAGATACAGGTAGCCCCGGTGTTCGCGCATCGATGTCAGCGTCGAATGGTTGACGCCCGTGGGGTCCCAGAACGATTCCAGGATGCGTCCCGTCTCGTCGAACTTCAGCACGCAGCCATGGTTGAGGCCGGGCGCCAGCCATTCGTCGATCGGCACCTGCTTGACCATGCGCAGACGGAAATCCGGCTTGCGCATCGCGAGATCGAAGGCGGGCGTGCGTATGCCGACCAGCGCCAGCCAGTAGGTGCCGTCCGACGCGCGGTTGATGTTGTCGACGAAGCCGGGCAGGTGCTCGATCAGCAGATCGAGCCGTCCCTTGTTCGGCCCCTCGATCCAGTAGCGGAACACCTGACACAGCGACGTGCTGCCGATCAGCACCGACATGCCGTCATGTGCGACGCAGATGCCGTTAGGGAAATGGAAGTGGTTGATGACGGTCGTCGTCTTCCGGGTCGCCGGATCATAGACGACCAGCCGGCCGTTCGGACGTCCCTCGATGATGTCGAGCGAGTTGGTCGTCATCTCGTAGCGGGTGGTGCAGTCGCTGAACCAGATGCGTCCGTCCGGCCCGATATCGAGATCGTCGGCCATCCGCAGGCGGGAGTCGTCGTTGAGCTTGTACCAGGTGCGGTTGGTCTCGTCCGTCACCTTGAACACCTGCCCGTCCGGGCGGATGCCGTACACGCCCATGCCGGCGACCGCGACGATCAGGTTCTCCTCGCGGTCCCACTGCATGCCGAGCGGCCGGCCGCCGATATGGGCGAACACCTCGCGCCGCGTCAGGTCCGGGCCGGAGAAGCGGATGATGTTGCCGTCGCGGGTGCTGCCGTAGACGCGGTCCTGCCGGTCGATGAGCACATCCTCCGGCCCCTCCACCTGATCGAGACCGATCGCCTCGGCCGCCAGCAGCCGGTCGTTCTGGGCGAACGGCGTGCCGCTTTCCCGGCGCAGCGACGGCGCTGGGCTGAGTGGCAGGCGCGCGGGATTGACGTAGATCTTCTGCACCGCCTTGCCGCGGTTCTTGCTCCATTTCACGTCGGCGCAGACGGCGGCCAGCAGGATGATGCCGATGACGGCCGAGGTGAAGTAGCCGGCGATGCCGAGCCGGACGAGGCCGTTGGTCAGCAGGAAGACGATGATGCCGCCGATCATCGCCCGCCACACCGTCCCCTTGCCGCCCGCGAGCGAGACGCCGCCGAGCACGACGGCCGTCAGGGCCTGGAACTCCCAGCCGACGCCGGTCGTGCTGTCGGTGCTGCTTTGCCGCGCCGCGTAGAAGATGCCGCCGATCGCGCACAGCACGCCCGACAGGACATAGGTCGCGAACAGCATGCGCTCGACCGGGATGCCCGCGTGCCGAGCGGCCTTCCGGCTCGCGCCGATCGCCGTGAGGTGCCAGCCGTAGCGGGACCGGCTGAGGAAGACGTGGCCGATCAGCAGGGTCACGAACAGGGCCGCGGCATTGACCGGTATGCCGAGGACGAAGCCCTCGCCGAGGAAGTCCCATACCGTGCTGTCGGACGTGTTGGTGGCGAAGACGGTGGCGTAGCGTTCGTTGAGCAGGTTGACCGACGCGCGCAGGATGATCAGCGTCACCAGGGTCGTCAGGAACGGCCGCGCCTTCAGGTAGCCGATCAGCACGCCGTTGATGCCGCCGAGCACCGCGCCCACCGCGACCGTCGCCGCGATCACGCCCGCGATCGGCCAGCCGAGGACGAGCAGGAAGAACAGGGTGGCGAAGTTGCAGACGGCGAACAGCGCGCCGACCGACAGGTCGATGCCGCCGGAAATCAGGCTGAACGCCATGCCGAGCGCGACGAACCCGAACTCCGCATAGAGGCGCATCAGCGACTGGATGTTCGGGAACGTCGCGTAGTCGTGGATCGACACCGCGAAATACCCGAACAGCCCGAGCATGATGGTGAAGGGGATCACCGGCTCGAACCACTGCTTCAGCAGCAGTTCCGACAGCAGCAGCCGCGGCGAATAGCTCGCGCGCAGGCGCTTGGAGAAGCGCGTGGCATCCCACGTCGTGGCGGACATCAGTCTCTCCCGTGCGGCCGGCGTCCCGCTTGCGTCATCGGGGCCGCCGGCCGTGGCGGTTGCGCGGGCGCGCGGCGATCAGGATTTCGGCACGGGGAAGCAGTTGCCGCCGCTGGCGTTGCTCTTATCCACCCAGACCGGGATCGTGTAGTATTCCAGATGCCGCGTGCCGGGCTTGTCGCCGCCCTCCAGCAGGGTGATCGCCGCGGTCATCAGATCGTGGCCCTGTTCGGTCGACTTGTAGCTGAGCACCTTGGTGAAGTTGCCCTCGTTGATCTGGTCGCAATCGAGCTGCGATCCCTCGACCGAGGCGTAGACCTTCACCTGTCCGGTCTTGCCGGCATTGCGGATCGCCTGCGCCGCGCCGGATTCCATGATGCCCCAGAAGCCGACCGAGGCGCACAGGTCGGGGTTCTGCTGCAGCACCGTCGTGGTGATGTTCATCGCCGTGTTGGCGTCCCAGTTGGCGGCCTGGTTGGACACGACCTTGATCGCCTTGTCCTTGTTCAGGACGTCCATCATCGCGCCGACCTGGTCGATGCTCGCCTGCGCCGTCAGCTCGCCCTGGATGATCTGCACCTTGCCGGACTTGCCGCTGCCGGTGCCGCAGGCCTTGACGACCTCCTGCCCGAGCATCCGGCCGATCTCGTGCCAGTCGGCACCTACGAACGCGTCGGAGCGGTAGTTCGACGCCATGTTGATCTGGATGACATGCGTGCCCTGTGCCTCGGCGCGCTTCATCTCCTTGACCAGCAGCGTGACGCTCGGGTTCTGCACGATGATGATGTCGGGCTTGTCGTTGACCAGCGCCGTCAGCGCCTGCTGCATCGCCGACGGGTTGTTGTTCGGGTCGCGCACGACGTATTTCATGCCGCGCCATGCCGCCTCGGTCTGCAGCACGTGGCCCCATTCGGCGGAGATCGGGGCCGCCATGGTGATCGGGAGATAGGCGATGGTCTTGCCGCGGACCGCCTTGTCATAGTCGGCGCGCGTCTCGCGGGCGGCCTTCGTGCCCGTCTCGTCCTGCGCCACCGCCACCAGCGGCGCGGCCAGAAGGGCGACGCCCAGCACCGCCAGCCCGGCCGTGATCCATGTCGTCCGTCTCAGCATCGGTCGTGTCCCTCCCAGGTCGCTTTTTTTGCCGGAATGCGGCGGGTCAGTCGCCTTGGCGTGCCGTTTCCTCGTCGCGTGGATGCAGCCAGTTGTCGAGCAGGATGGCCGCGAGCAGCACGACGCCGCGTATGATGTTCTGGATCTCGGTATTGACGTCCATGATCGTGAAGGCGTTGAGCAAGGTGCCGATCAGGGCGCAGCCGACGACGACGCTCAGCACGCTGCCGCGGCCGCCGGCGAGGCTGACGCCGCCCAGCACGACCACCAGGATGACGTCGAACACCATTGTCCCCTGTGTCACCTGCATCTGCATGCTGCCGGTGGCGCCGATCCAGACGAGGCCCGCCAGCCACGCGAGCGCCGCCACGATCGTATAGGCCAGCACCGTCAGCGGCCGGACCGAGATGCCGGCGAGGCGCGCGGCCTCGGGGTTGTCGCCCTGCGCGTAGATGAAGCGGCCGATCGAGGTGAACGTCAGGAACAGGTGCATGGCGATCGCGGCGCCGGCGAAGACGAAGATCGGCAGCGGCACGCCCAGCAGATGCCCGCGCCCCAGCAGCAGCAGCCCGTGCGCGTCGTTCGGCGCGTAGATCACCCAGGCCGGCGCCAGCCAGAACGCGACGCCGTAGATCACGAAGCCGGAGGCAAGCGTGACGAACAGCGGCGGCGCCTCGATGAACGCGATGATCAGGCCGTTCGCCATGCCGATCGCCGCGGCAATGCCGAGCGCCAGCAGGACCGCCAGCGGGATCGGCATGCCGCGCTGCATTTCGATCAGCGCCACCGACCAGCCGGCCGCCATGATCGCGACCTCGCTCAGGTCGATGCCGCGGCTGATGACGATCAGCCCCATGCCGAGGCCGAGGATGCCGAGCACGGAAATGCTGCGCAGCAGGTTGAGCAGGTTGGCGATGCTGGCAAAGCCCGGCAACGCCACGCTGAACGCCGCCAGCAGCGCGAGGGTGATGAGCAGGACGATCTGTTCCTGCGACGGCTTGTAGGAGCGGGCGCGACCGATCCGTCGCCGTGGCGGCTCCGCGTCGTCCTGCGCCGTGGCGCCTAGGGCGGACGAACGCCGCTGCGCCGCATCGTCGACCGATGCCGTCCGACCCGTGGCCTGCACGCACACCCCCCGTCGGCACATCTTAGTTGCATTTGATGTCGCCGGATTATTGAGCAGGACGCTACCGATGCCGCGAACCCGGTGTCAAGGCGACCCGCCGGCCGCATCGCCGGCCGCATCACCGGGCGGCAGCCGGGCCGCGGCCTCGGCCCGCGCCTGGTCGCGCAGCACGCGGCGCATGATCTTGCCGGTCGTGGTGAGCGGCATCTGGTCGATGAACGCGATCTCGCGCGGCGATTCGTGACTGGACAGGCGCGTGCGCACCGACTGCCGGATGTCATCGGCCAGCGCCGCACCGGGCGCGTGGCCGGGGGCGAGCACGACATAGGCCATGACGATCTCGGTGCGGACCGGATCGGGCACGCCGACGACGGCGGCCATCTGCACCGCCGGATGGCGGAGCAGCGCGTCCTCGATCTCGCCGGGGCCGATCCGGTAGCCGGCGCTGGTGATCACGTCGTCGCCGCGCCCGACGAACCACAGAAACCCGTCCTCGTCGCGCCGCACGAGGTCGCCGGTCAGCATCCAGTCGCCGACATATTTGCGCGCCGTCGCCGCCGGGTCCCGCCAGTAGGACAGGAACATCACCGGATCGCCGCGCCGCAGCACGAGGTTGCCCGTCTCGCCCGGCGGCAGCACGCGGCCCGCGTCGTCGGTCACGGTCGCCTCGTGCCCCGGCAGCGCGCGGCCCAGCGCGCCGATGCGCGCGCCGAGCCGCGAGTTGCCGATGCAGACATTGCATTCCGTCTGCCCGAACCCCTCGTTGACCTCGGTGCCGAGCGCCTCGCCGCACCATTCCAGCAGGTCGCGGCCGACCGCCTCCGTCCCGGTGATGATCGTTCGCAGCCGCAGCGAGAACCGCGACCACGGCCCCGGCACCTGGCGCATCAGCTTCAGCATCGTGGGCGTCAGCATGGAGGTGCGCACGCCGTGCCGGCCCATCTGCGTCAGCGCCGCCTCGGGATCGAACTTGCCGCCGCGATGGATGACGATGGGACGGCCGTGGTACCAGCTCGGCATCATCACCGTGAACAGGCCGCCCATCCACGCCCAGTCGGCGGGCGACCACATGATGTCGCCGTCGTGCGGGAAGCCGTTGAACAGCGTCTCGAACCCCGGCAGATGGCCGAGCAGCACGCGATGCGCGTGCACCGTCCCCTTCGGCATCCCGGTGGTGCCGGAGGTGTAGGAGATGAAGGCCGGGTCCTCGGCCGCCGTGTCGGTCGTGGCATAGGCGTCGGAGGCACGCGCCAGCAGGGCGTGGAAGTCCCGCGCCCCGTCGCCCGCCCGTTGGTCCGCCCATTCGCCATGCCCGTCGATCAGCAGGATGTCGCGCAGCCCCGGCAGGCGGTCGCGGATCGCGGCCAGCTTCGGCAGGGTCGCCGCGTTGGTGACCACCAGCCGCACGCCGCAATGCGCGATCCGGTATTCCAGCGCGTCCGGCCCGAACATCAGCGAGGTGGGGACGGAGATCACGCCCGCCTTCCAGCACCCGACATGCACCGCCGCCGTCTCCGGCGCCTGGCCGAGGATGACCATCACCCGATCGCCGCGCG
>NZ_BANB01000160.1 GCF_000964365.1 Acidisphaera rubrifaciens HS-AP3
ACGCGGCGCTGCGGACGCGCGGGCTGATCGTGCGCGGCGTGCGGGGCTACGGCCTGCCGACCTGCCTGCGGATCACGGTCGGCACCGAGGAAGAGGTCGGGCTGGTGGCCGACGCCCTCGCGGCGTTCATGCAGGGGCGCGCGCCCGGTGGCTGAGCCCCTGTTTCGCCGCATCGCGCTGATCGGCATCGGCCTGATCGGCAGTTCCGTCGCCCGCATCGCGATGGAGCGGGGCGACATCGCGGCCGAGGTGGTCGCCAATGCCCGCACCGAGGCGACGCTGGACCGCGTCCGGGCGCTCGGCATCGCGCACCGGACCGAGCTTGACGCCGCCCGCGCGGTGGAAGGCGCCGATCTGGTGATGCTGTGCGCGCCGGTGGGCGCCTATGCCGGGCTCGCGGCCGCCATCGCGCCGCATCTGGCACCCGGCGCGATCCTGACCGATGTCGGCTCCACCAAGCAGAGCGTGATCCGCGACGTGGGGCCGCATGTCCCGCCGGGGGTGCATTTCATCCCGGCGCATCCGCTGGCCGGGACGGAGCATTCCGGGCCGGATGCGGGGTTCGCGACCCTGTTCGAGGGGCGGTGGACATTGCTCACGCCGCCGGCGGGGAGCGATCCGGACGCGGTCGAGCGCGTCGCGGAGCTGTGGCGCCGCTGCGGTTCCAATGTCCAGCGCATGGACGCGGCGCATCACGACCGCGTCCTCGCGATCGTCAGCCACCTGCCGCACCTGATCGCCTTCACCATCTGCGGCACTGCCGACGACCTGGAGGAGGAGAGCCGCCAGGAGGTGCTGCGTTTCGCCGCCTCCGGCTTCCGCGACTTCACCCGCATCGCCGCGTCCGATCCCGTGATGTGGCGCGACGTGTTCCTCAACAACCGCGAGGCGCTGCTGGAGATGCTCGCCCGGTTCACCGAGGATGCGCAGGCGATGGCGCGCGCGGTGCGGTGGGGCGACGCGGACTATATCGAGGATCGCGTCGAGCGCGGCCGGAAGATACGCCGCAGCCTGATCGAGCTGAACCAGGCCTGAACCGACAAGGCTGTCTGTTTCGATGTCGTATCCGTGTTGACGGCCGGCAATGGCGGGGCCCATTGTGGCCGCAACAGGATACGGAGGGTGGCGTGGCCGATACCGGACATGGGGCCGATGCGGCGCTGCGCATCAAGGCGCTGGAATCGCTGCTCGTCGAAAAGCAGCTGATCGATCCGAAGGCGCTCGACGCCGTGGTCGAGCTGTACGAACACAAGATCGGGCCGCGTAACGGCGCCAAGGTCGTCGCGCGCGCCTGGGTCGATCCCGACTACCGCAAGCGCTTGCTTGCCGACGGCACCGCCGCGATCGCCGAGCTGGGCTTCAGCGGCGTGCAGGGTGAGGACATGATCGTCGTCGAGAACACGCCGGAGGTGCACAACATGGTCGTGTGCACGCTCTGCTCCTGCTACCCGTGGCCGACTCTCGGGCTGCCGCCGGTCTGGTACAAGGCGGCGCCGTACCGGGCCCGCTCCGTCATCGACCCGCGCGGCGTGCTCGCCGAGTTCGGCGTCGAGGTGCCGGAGACGGTCGAGGTGCGGGTGTGGGACAGCAACGCGGAGCTGCGCTACCTCGTGCTGCCGATGCGCCCGGCCGGCACCGAGGGCATGACCGAGGAACAGCTCGCCGCGCTGGTGACTCGCGATTCCATGATCGGCACCGGCGTGCCGATGGCAGCCTAGGAGCGGGGCAATGAACGGGGTGCATGATCTGGGCGGCACGCATGGCCACGGGCCGATCAACCCGGAGCCCGACGAGCCGGTTTTCCACGCGGACTGGGAAAAGCGCGTATTCGGTATGTTCTTCGCGACCTTTGCCGCCGGCATGCTGAACGTGGACGAGTTCCGCTATGCGATCGAGCGGATGCCGCAGCAGGACTATCTGCGCACCAGCTACTACGAGCACTGGCTGCACGTGTTCGAAACGCTTCTCGCGGAGAAGGGGATCGTGACGCACGAGGAGCTGCGGGCGCGCTGCGACCAGCTCGCGAAGGAGGCCGCGTAATGCCCGCGGCCCTGACCCCGGAGATCGTCCCCGGCCTCGTCGCCGGCGGCGCCTCCACCAAGATCGCCGAGGATATCGCGCCGAAGTTCAAGCACGGCGACAAGGTGCGCGCCCGTAACATCAACCCGACCACCCATACGCGCCTGCCGCGCTACGTGCGGGGCAAGGTCGGGACGGTCGTGCATGACCATGGCGTGTTCGTCTTCAACGACAGCAATGCGCACGGCAAGGGTACCCACCCGCAGCACGTCTACAACGTGCGCTTCACCGCGCAGGAGCTGTGGGGCCCGGACGCGCCGTCGCGCGACACGCTGCATATCGACATGTTCGAGTCCTATATCGAGCCGGCATGACGCCGGACGCGGACCCCACCTTTCGCGAACCGTGGGAGGCGCAGGCCTTCGGCATCGTGGTCAAGCTGCACGAGGCCGGGGCCTTCACCTGGACGGAATGGGCGGAGGCGCTGAGCGGGGAAATCCGCGCGGCGCAGCAGGCGGGCGACCCTGATACCGGCGAGACATACTACCGCCACTGGCTGGCCGCGCTGGAATCGCTGGTCCGGCGGAAGGGGCTCGTCTCCGATGCCGAACTACGCACACGGCGGCTGGAGGTCGCGGCCAATGCCGCGCGGCACCAGCATCAGGCCCGCCGCACACCCCTCGCGATAGGCTGACCGGGCGGCGTCAGCGTATGTCGCAGTTGCCCGTGAGCGAGTTGAAGAACCGTCCAGGACCGCAGGCCGGCGCGCCCGGCGCCTGCGCGGGGGCATAGCCCGGCGCGGCCCCGTAGCCGTTGCCGTAACCGCCGCCCGGCGGTGCGGACGGGGGCGCGGCCTGCGCCACGTAGCCGCCAGGGGATTGGTAACCCGGGGACTGGTAGCCGGGCGGCGGATAGCCGGGGGCGGCATAGCCGGGGGGCGCATAATAGGGCGGCGGATAGGCGGGCGCCGGCTGGACCACGACCGGGGGCGGCGGCGCATAGACCGGGTAGGGGTAATACGGCGCGTACGGATAGGCGTACGGGTAGTAGCCATAGGGCCGGACCGCCGCGCCGATGGCCGCGCCCGCCAGCACGCCGGTCGCGATGCCGGCGCCGAAGCCGTAGCCCGGTCCCCACCAGGCGGCGGCGGGACGTGGCGTGGCGGCGATGGCGGTCGCCGCGATCAGGGCGGTGCACATCAGGCGTCGCATATCGGTCCCTCCGTCTCGGTCGTCCGGCATATCGGACGGGCAAATGGGCATCGAACCGACCCCATGGTAGCCGTCACTACAATGTCAGAGTTTGACCAATCATGACGGCGGCAATGCGGCGGCGCCTTTCGCCGTTCGAGACGGCGCCCGACCCGCTGGTCATGGGCCTGCGCCCGATCGTCCGCGACGAGACGCTGCTGCCGTACGATACCTATGCCGCGCAGATGCCGCAGCGCCTGCGTCTGCTCGATACGCGGCGCGACGAGGTGTTCGCATCCCGTCCCGGCGCGGATGACGCCGCGGCCGAGGTCCTTCAATGGCTCGGCGACCGCCTGCCGCGCCTGTGTCCGGCAACCTTCGCCCCGTTGTCCGCCGGGCTGCACAACCGCGTGACCGGGGAGACCGTCCCGCTCGGTCCCGACCCCGCGCATCCGCTGCTGCGGGCGGGACGGCTGGTGCAGGACGATCTGCTGCTGCTCACGCCCGCGGGGAGGCTGGAGGCCGCGGTCCTGTGCTTCCCGTCCCGCTGGCGGCTGGCCGACAAGATCGGCCGGCCGCTGCTCAACATCCATGCGCCGGTGCCGGGTTACGCCGCCGTGCTCGCGGCCCGCGTGAACCGGCTGTTCGCCACGCTCGCGCCGGGGCGCGCCGTCCTGCGCCATAACTGGTCCGTGCTGGACGACGCGGCGCTGTTCCAGCCCGAGGCCGGGCAGGCGCGGCACTTCGCGGGCGATCCGGGTCGCGACCTGGTGCTGCGGACGGAGCGTCAGACGCTGACCCGCCTGCACACCCATCTGCTGTTCACGATCCGGGTGCGGGTCGCGTCCCTCGCGTCGGCGGTGCCCGATCGGGCCGCCGCGGCGGCGATGGCAACGGCCGTCCGGGGGCTGCCGCCCGGCCTCGCGGCCTATAAGGGCCTGTCGGGCATCGCCGGTCCGCTGCTCCAATGGCTGGACGCGCGCGCCGCGATGCCACAGGCTGGGTCCGAATAGCTGGAGGCGATGCAGCATGGCACGCGGAACCTGGCGGCACTCGGTCTGCCCGCATGACTGCCCCTCGACCTGCGCGCTGGAGATCGAGGTGCTCGGCCCCGACCGCATCGGCGCGGTGCGCGGCGCCGCGGCGAACACCTACACCTCCGGCGTCATCTGCGCGAAGGTCGCCCGCTACGCGGAGCGCATCCATCACCCCGACCGGCTGACGCAGCCGCTGCTGCGCACCGGGCCGAAGGGGAGCGGCCAGTTCCGCGCGATCGGCTGGGACGAGGCGCTCGATCGCGTCGCCGCCGGCCTCAGCGACATCGCCGCCCGGCACGGGACGGAGGCGGTCTGGCCCTACTACTACGCCGGGACCATGGGGCTGGTGCAGCGCGACGGCATCCACCGGCTGCGCCACGTCATGCGCTATTCGCGCCAGCACGACACGATCTGCACCTCGATCGCGACGGCCGGCTGGCTCGCCGGCGCGGGCGCCATCCGTGGCCCCGACCCGCGCGAGATGGCCGTCTCCGACCTGATCATCGTCTGGGGCGGCAACCCGGTCGCCACGCAGGTCAACGTGATGACCCACATCGCCCGCGCCCGTAAGGAGCGGGGGGCGAAGCTGGTCGTCGTTGATCCGTACCGCACCGGCACCGCCGCCGTGGCCGACCTGCACATCGCGCCGCGCCCGGGCACCGACGGCGCGCTCGCCTGCGCGATCATGCACATCGCCTTCCGCGACGGGTACGCCGACCGCCCCTACATGGCGCGCTACGCCGACGTGCCGGAGGAGCTGGAAGCGCATCTCGCGACCAGGGGACCGGACTGGGCGGCCGGCATCACCGGCCTGCCGGTCGCGACGATCGAGGAGTTCGCCCGCCTCTATCTGACGACCGAGCGCGCCTATATCCGCGTCGGCTACGGCTTCTCGCGCCTGCGCAACGGCGCGGCGAACCTGCACGCGGTCTCCTGCCTGCCGACCGTGACCGGCAAATGGGTGCACGAGGGCGGCGGCGCGTTCTGGAACAACCGCCACATCTACCACTGGGACAAGACCCTGATCGAAGGGCTGGACGCCGTCGATCCGAGTACCCGCAGGATGGACATGAGCCGCATCGGCGCCGTGCTGACCGGCGACCGGACCGAGCTGGGCGACGGGCCGCCGGTGCATGCGCTGTTCATCCAGAACACCAACCCGGTGACGGTCGCGCCCGACAGCCTGCGGGTGCGGCGCGGCTTCCTGCGCGACGACCTGTACACCGTGGTCCACGAGCAATTCCTGACCGAGACCGCCCGCATGGCGGACATCGTCCTGCCGGCCACGATGTTCATGGAGCACGACGATGTCTATCAGGCCGGCGGCCACAGCCATATCCAGATCGGCCCGAAACTGATCGAGCCGCCCGGCGCCTGCCGGTCGAACCACGCGGTGATCTGCGACCTCGCCCACCGTCTCGGCGCGCGGCACCCTGGCTTCGATATGACCGAGATGGAGATGATCGACGCCACCCTGCGCGCCAGCGGCTGGCCGGGCGCGGAGGAGGTGCTGGCGCGGCACTGGATCGACTGCCAGCCGGATTTCCGGACCAGCCACTTCCTCGACGGGTTCGGACAGCCGGACGGGCGCTTCCACTTCAAGCCCGACTGGTCGCGCATCGGTCCCGACCACGCCGGCATGCCGGTGCTGCCCGATCATCACGCCATCATCGACGAGAGCGGCGCGGACCTGCCGTTCCGGCTGGTCGCCGCGCCCGCGCGGCAGTTTCTCAACACCAGCTTCACCGAGACGCCGACCGCCCGCCGGCGCGAGGGCAAGCCGCGCGCGATCGTCCACCCCGAGGATGCCGCGCGGCTCGGCCTCGTGGAGGACGGGCTGGTCCGCCTCGGCAATGCCCGCGGCGAGGTCGTGGTCCATGTCCGCATCGCGGAGGGCGCGCAGGCCGGCGTGCTCGTGGTCGAGAGCATCTGGCCGAACGCGGACTTTCCCGGGCGCGTGGGCATCAACGCGCTGACCAGCGACGATCCGGCGCCCCCGCTCGGCGGGGCCGTATTCCACGATACCGCCGTCTGGGCGCGCGCCGAGAGCGCGGCGCTGGCCGAGGCGGCCGACTGAACCTTCCGGGGACGACAGAGATGGCACGATTTGATGGCAAGGTTGCGCTGGTCACCGGCGCCGCGAGCGGGATCGGGCGCGGCATTGCCGAGGCCTTTGCCCGCGAGGGCGGGCATGCGGTGATCGCGGACCTCAATCGCGACGCGGCGGAGGCGACGGCGCGCGCGATCAACGCCGCCGGCGGCGCCGCATCGGCCGTCGCGATGGACGTGACGGACGAGACGCAGGTGGATGACGGGGTGGAGGCGATCGTCGCGCGGACGGGGCGTATCGACATCCTCGTCAGCAACGCCGGCATCCAGATCGTCAAGCCGGTGCAGGAGTTCAGCCTCGCGGAATGGCGGAAGATGCTCGCCATCCATCTCGACGGCGCGTTCCTGACGACGCGCGCCTGCCTGCGTCACATGTATGCGCAGAAATCCGGCGCGATCATCTACATGGGCTCGGTTCATTCCAAGGAGGCGAGCAAGCTCAAGGCCCCGTACGTGACGGCCAAGCACGGGCTCATGGGCCTGAGCAAGACGGTCGCCAAGGAAGGCGCGGCGTACAACGTCCGCTCCAACGTCGTATGCCCCGGCTTCGTGCGGACCCCGCTCGTCGAGAAGCAGATCCCGGAACAGGCGGCGACGCTTGGCCTGACCGAGGAGCAGGTGATACGCGACGTGATGCTGCGCGACACGGTCGATGCGACCTTCACGACGATCGAGGACGTCGCGGAGGCGGTCCTGTACTACGCGGGCTTTCCGACCAATGCGCTGACGGGCCAGTCGATGGTGGTCAGCCACGGCTGGCACATGGGGTGACGGCAGCCGGGGGGATGACGGCAGCGGGCGCCGGTCAGCGTCCGATCAGCAGCCGGGCGATGCGGCGGGCCACGAAGCCATAGGGCGGCCGGACCAGTTCGAGACCGTTGAAGCGGCCGGGCTGGAAGATGCCTCGCGCGTGGCTGAACCGCTCGAACCCGGCGCGGCCGTGATAGGCGCCGATGCCGCTCGGCCCCACGCCGCCGAACGGCAGCCCGTCCTGCGTGACGTGCAGCAGCGTGCCGTTCAGCGTGACCCCGCCCGACAGGGTCCGGGCGAGGACCGCCTCCCGCAGCGCCGCGTCATGCGTCAGGCAGTACAGCGCCAGCGGGCGGTCGCCCGCGTTGACGGTGGCGATCGCCGCCTCGATCGTGTCGTAGGGGAGGATCGGCAGCACCGGGCCGAAGATCTCCTCCTGCATCAGCAGGCTGCCGGCGGGCGGGGCCAGCACGATGGTCGGCCCGATCTTGCGCAGGCCGGCGGCGCCCGCGTCCTCGTGCGCGAGCACCTCCGCCCCGGCGGCGCGGGCGGCCTCGATTGCCGCGACGAGGCGGGCGTGATGGCGCTCGGTGATCATCGCCGTGTAGTCGGGATTGTCGGCGACGGTCGGGTATGCCCGCTGCGCCTCGCGCAGCAGCGCGACCGCCAGCGGCCGCACCATGTGGGTCGGCGCCAGGACATAGTCGGGCGCGACGCAGGTCTGTCCGGCGTTGAAGAACTTGCCGAAGGCGATCGACCGCGCGGCCGAGCGCACCCCGTAGTCCGGGCCGACGATGACGGGCGACTTGCCGCCCAGCTCCAGCGTCACCGGCGTGAGGTTGGCCGCCGCCGCCGCCATGACCCGCCGCCCGATGGCAGTCGAGCCGGTGAACAGCAGATGATCGAACGGCAGGGACGCGAACGCCGCGGCCACGTCGGGGCCGCCGGTCACGACCGCGACCTCCTCCGCCGCGAAGGCGCGTCCGATGACCCGCGCCAGCAGCTCGGCAAGGCGGGGCGTGTATTCCGACGGCTTGATCAGCGCCCGGTTGCCCGCCGCCAGCGCATCGACCAGCGGCGCCAGCGCCAGATAGAGCGGGTAATTCCAGGGCGCGATGATGCCGATGCAGCCGAGCGGCTGATAGCGGATCCAGGCGCGGGCCGGGCGGAACGTCCAGGCGACGGGCCGGCGTTGCGGCCGCATCCACCGCGCCAGATGCCGCCGGCTGTGCCGGATGGCGTTCAGCGTCGGCACCACCTCGCCGAACGTCGTCTCGTGCGGGCTGCGGGTGCCGTAATCGGCGGCGATGGCCTGGGCGAACCCGTCGCGGTTGTCCAGCAGCAGCCGCTCCAGGCGCGTCAGCGCCGCCCGGCGCGCGGCGGCGTCGGGCGCCCCGTCGCGCCGGTACGCCGCCCGCTGGAGTTCCAGCAGGCGGCGGGCCTCGGCGGCCGGGTCGACGAGGGGTGTGGCGAGCCCGTTCAGGCGGCGCGCTTCAGGCTGAGCTGCGACCAGATGGCCGACAGCGATGCCACCAGATGCTCGATGTCCGCGTCGGTGTGCAGCGGCGACGGGGTGATGCGCAGCCGCTCGGTCCCGCGGGCGACCGTCGGGTAGTTGATCGGCTGGACATAGATGCCGTAGCGGTCGAGCAGCGTGTCGCTGATCTGCTTGCACTGCACCGGATCGCCCACCATGACCGGCACGATGTGGCTCGGGTTCTCCATGTGCGGGACGCCCTCGTCCGTCAGCCGGCGGCGCAGCCGGGCGACCCGGTCGCGATGGCCGGCGCGTTCGGCCTCGCTTGTCTTCAGGTGGCGGATGCTGGCGATTGCCCCGGCGGCGATGGCGGGCGGCAGGGCGGTGGTGAAGATGAAGCCCGACGCATAGCTGCGCACGAAGTCGCACATGGCGGCCGATCCGGCGATATAGCCGCCGATCACGCCGAAGCCCTTGGCGAGCGTGCCCTCGATCACCGTCAGCCGGTGGGACAGCCCCTCGCGGTCGGCGATGCCGCCGCCGCGCGGGCCGTACAGCCCCACCGCGTGCACCTCATCCAGATAGGTCATCGCGCCGTGCGCGTCGGCCACGTCGCAGATGTCGGCGATCGGGGAGATGTCGCCGTCCATCGAATAGACGCTCTCGAACGCCACCAGCTTCGGCACGGCGGGGCCGTACTCGCCAAGCTGGCGGGCGAGGTCGGCGACGTCGTTGTGGCGGAAGATGCGCCGCTCCGCCCCGGAATGACGGATGCCCTCGATCATCGACGCATGGTTCTTGGCGTCGGAGAAGATCACGCAGCCCGGCAGCTTGCCGGCGATGGTCGACAGCGTCGCCCAGTTCGACATGTAGCCGGAGTTGAACAGCAGCGCCGCTTCCTTCTGGTGAAGGTCGGCCAGCTCGTGCTCCAGCATCACGTGGTAATGGTTGGTGCCGGCGATGTTGCGCGTGCCGCCGGCGCCGGCGCCGCAGCGATCCAGCGCCTCGTGCATGGCGGCGAGCACGACCGGGTGCTGTCCCATGCCGAGATAGTCGTTGGAGCACCATACGGTGACGGGCTGCGTGCCGCCGCCGCGTCCCTGGTGATGCGTCGCGCGCGGGAACGCGCCAGCCTGCCGCTCAAGGTCGGCAAACACGCGATAACGCCCCTCCTTGTGCAGGCTGTCGAGCTGCTTGCGGAAGAACGTTTCGTAGTTCATCACAACCTCCGATCGCGCCTGCGGATGTTACAGGACGGCAGGTGGGGCGGCGGCATGGGAGCGCAGCCCCCAGGCCCAGATACTGTTGACGGGCAGCGGGACCACCATGAACCAGTGTTCCAGCACCGCGAGGCCCATCATCGTCGCCAGGAAGGAAAATCCGGTCGCCTGCAGGTCCGAAGCACCGGGCACGGCCGCGTGCCGCGCGAGCAGGACGGTCAGCAGGCTTCCCAGCCCGACCGAGAACGGAAATAGCCGGTTCATCGGCCGCCGGCAAAGGTAGCCGCCGAGATAGCGCAGATGCGGCGGGAGCAATTCGACACTGAGGTTGCGGACCCCGAGGAACAGGTTGAGCTTCGCGCTGGTGCGCATGCCCCACAGCAGCAGATAGGTATAGAGGCCGATACGGTTAGCGGCGCCCCAGGTCAGCGCCGCGATCATGGCGGCACCCGCGGCGATCGCCAGTTCGTGATACAGCACCACCGACACCGCCTGGCGGAACCGCCGCGCGCCGATCGCCTGCGGGTCCGCCGCGTCGCGCCTCGGGCCGGTGACCGCGCCCATCAGGAACGTCATCTCCTGCCACGCCCAGACCAGAAGGCCGCAGGTGAACGCGCCATAGGCGCCGGCGATCGACTGATCGGCCCGGCCTGCCAGAAGCCCGTGCAGCGCGCCGAACAGCATCACGTTCGCCCCGAGCAGGCTCCAGCGGAAGCTCCGCTGCGGCAGCCCGTCGAGATAGATGATCGCCCCGGTGCTGAACCACCAGACGAACAGCGCAAAGAGGGCGGGCAGGCCGTACTGGATCATCGCATCACCAGGCCGGCGCCATCCGCACGTCGGCGGGCAGCGCATGATGGTGTGCGGGCAGCGTGTAAAGGCGCAGGAACGTGGCCGCCGCCGCCGCCCGCAGGCCGAACCGGCGGGCGCCGGCGACGAGGCCGCGGCGGCCCTTGAGCGCGCCGAGCGCCTGCGTGATGCGGAACATCCGGTCGAGCCCGGCGCGGAAGCGCGGGCTATCGGTGTCCAGCGACAGCGGGAACACCTGCTTAGATATCTCCGACGTGATGCGGAACACCTGCAGGTCGTATTCGGTCGGGTCCATGCCGAGCGCCTTGTGGAACTCCACCCGGGCGTGGTCGCGCACATACATCGTCGCGTAGACCGCCAGCAGGAAGAAGCGGATCCACAGCCGGTTGACGCCGCGCAGCAGCTCCGGGTTCGCGCGCATCAGCAGGGCGAACGCCTCGCCGTGGCGGAACTCGTCGTTGCACCACTCGCGGAACCACTTGAAGATCGGGTGGATACGCCGCTCGGGGTGGCGCTCCAGCTGGCGGTAGATGCTGATGTAGCGCGCATAGCCGATCTTCTCCGACAGATACGTCGCGTAGAAGATGAACTTCGGCCGGAAATACGTGTATTTCTTCGCCTTCGTCAGGAAGCCGAGATCGACGCCGATCCCGAAATCCTTCAGCGTGTCGTTGATGAAGCCCGCATGCCGCGCCTCGTCGCGCGCCATGACGGCGAACAGCTCGCGTATGTCGGGATTCTTGATGCGCTTCTTGATCTCGGCATACAGGACGCAGCCGGAGAACTCGGCCGTCACGGAGCTGATCAGGAACTCCATGAACTCGTTATAGACCGCCTGCGGCACGCCTTCCGGCGCCTGATCGAACTCCGGCGTGCGGACGAAGTGGCCGCGATTGGGGTCGCGCCGGAACTCCGTCATCAGCGCGTCCCAGTCGGCACGCACCGACGAGATGTCCATGCGGTCCATCGCGTCGAAATCGGTGGTGTAGAAGCGCGGCGTCAGGACCGTGTCCTGCTGCGCGAAGCGGGTGGAGTCGTTCGGCGCCCGCCGGGCGGAGGCCGCGGCGAGGGGAGGCGATACGGCGGCGGTGGCGCTCATGGCGTCTCCTTCGGCATGAAGCCGACTTCATACAGCTCGGTCAGTTCGAACAGCCCGGCGAGCTGCGTCCAGGCGCGCGCGATCGGGCCGGCCCGCAGCACCGTCGCCGGACAACGATAGGCGATATGTTCGCCGAATCCGACAGAGATCCGGTCCGCATGCACGATCACGGTGTCGCCGGGGCGGATGTCGATCCCGTCCGGGACCGCATAGGCGTGCAGGCTCTCGGGCGACTGTTCGATATCGACGTCACAGGCCACCTCGACGCGGTTGCGGGACAGGCGGTCGATCGCGGTCATCGCGCGGCCTCGCGGGTCATGGCGGGGGCAAGCAGGCGGGCGAACGCGCCCTCGTTGGTCGGGCCGAACGCCTCCAGGTCGATGCGGCGGCCGGTCTGCGGGTCATCGAGCGTCAGCCGCCCGTCCGACCAGGCGGTGAGGCGGAAGGGAACCGCCGCGCCCTCGTCGGCGCGCACCCGCTGCTGCGCGAGGACCCGCATCGTCGCGCGCAGGAAGCCGTTCGTCTGCGGCGCGATCGTCGCGATCGGAGCGCCGGTGTCGGCATTGGTCACGGTGATCGACCCGTCGCCGTGATCGGCGAACCGGAGTTCGCGGCTGGCGACCGGCGTCGTGGTCGGCTGATGGCCGGGACCGCCCGCCGCCCGCATCGCCGCCGCGCCGCTGACCGCCGCGACGATCGCGACGGCGGCGACGATCAGCGCGCCGCGGGGAAAGGGATCGCGTGCCATGACCGGCGCCT
>NZ_BANB01000159.1 GCF_000964365.1 Acidisphaera rubrifaciens HS-AP3
GGTCGATCTGAGCCTTGTCGGCGATGTCGGGCAGCAGCCCGAGCATCGGACCGATGCGCGCGATGACCCGTCCGGCGGCCGGCGCCGCGACCCAGCCGGCGGTGGCATAGCCGTGGGTGGCGGCCGTGGCGTGCGGCTCGTCGAGCATCATGTAGACGGCGAAGCGCGGCGCGTTCATCGGAAACACGCTCATGAAGGCGGCCACGTTGGCGTGCTTCTTATAGCCGTGCGCGCCGACCTTCTCGGCCGTGCCCGTCTTGCCGCCCGGGTAGTAGCCGGCGACCTCGGCGGCCTTTCCGAAACCCTCCGTCACGACGAGGCGCATCAGCTTGCGCATGATGTCGGACGTGCCCTCCTCCATCACCCGCCTGCCCTCGTGCGGCTGTTCGCCGGGCGCGAGCGCGAGAATGGTCGGCCGCATCAGGATGCCGCCGTTGGCGATGGCGGCGGTGCCGCGGACGACGTGCAGCGGCGAGACGGCGATGCCGTGGCCGAAGCCGACGGTCATCGTCGTCAGCTCCTTCCAGTTGGCCGCGGCGGGGATGATTGGCATCCCCTCCTCGGGCAGTTCGATGCCGACACGGCGGAACATGCCCATGCCACGCAGCCACGCGCGCTGGCGCTCCGCGCCGATCGTCAGCGCGATATGCGCGGCGCCCAGGTTCGACGAATAGGCGAGCACCTCCGGCAGGTAGAGCCAGCGGTGCTTGCCCTCGAAATCGGTGATCGTGAAACGGCCCATGTGAATGGGGTGGCTGGCGTCGAACTCGTTCCAGATGTGTACGATGCCGGAGTCGAGGGCCATCGACGCGGTCTGCAGCTTGAACGTGCTGCCCGGCTCGTACATGCCGGTGACGGCCCGGTTGAAGCGGTCGTCGGCGACGGTGTTGCCGAAATCGTTGGCGTCGTAGTCGGGCAGGCTGACCATCGCCAGCACCTCGCCGGTGCGGACGTCCATCACGATGCCGCAGGCGCCGATGGCCGTGAACTCGTCCTTGGCCGCCAACAGCTCCTCGCGCACGATCGCCTGCACGCGCACGTCGATCGATAGTTTGAGCGGCGTCGCGTCGTCACGCAGCCGCTCGTCGAAGAACTTCTCCACGCCGGCGACGCCGTGCCCGTCCACGTCCGTGCCGCCGAGGACCTGTGCCGCCGTACGACCGAGAGGATAGCGCCGGCGCTCGGTCGGTTCGAAATAGACGCCGGGTATGCCGAGCCCGTTGATCCGCAGCTCTTCGGTGGGCGTGATCTGCCGCGCGAGATAGACGAACTGCTTGGCCGCTTCCAGCCGCGTGCGGACCAGCGCTTCGTCGAGGCGCGGCAGGGCCAGCTTCAGCTTGTGGGCCGTATCGACGGGGTCGATCATCTCCTTCGGGTCCGCGTACAGCGCGGCCGTCGGGAGGGAGATGGCCATGATCTCCCCGTTGCGGTCCGTGATCATCGCGCGGACGTGGTGCGTGATGGTTCCCGGCGTCGGTTTCGGCGGGTCCACCAGCTGCGCGATGGGCACGGGTTCATGGCGAGGCATCAGCGGGCTGATGATGGTGGCGTCCGCGAGCTTCAGCAGCACACCGACGAACAGCGCCGCGAAGCCCACGGCCGCGACCACGAGGCGGCCCCGCGTCTTCTCGAGCGCCGCGCGGCGCTGCAGGTCCGGCGCGGTGATCCGCACCGTCTCCATCCGCGGAATTCCGTCCGCGCGCGGCGCGCCCGCCCGGCGGGCCGGC
>NZ_BANB01000158.1 GCF_000964365.1 Acidisphaera rubrifaciens HS-AP3
CAGGCCGCGCCGCCCCGCGTCCTGCACCAGCCCGTCGCTGCGCAGCAGCAGCAGCGCCTGCTGGATCGGCTGGCGCGAGACGCCGTAGCGGGCGGCCAGCACCTCCTGCACCAGATGCGTCCCGGCCGGCAGCGTCCCGTCGGCGATTTCGCCGAGGATCGCCTCGTAGGCCTGATCGACCAGGCTGGGCTGCGGGGTGAGGAGCACGGCTGGTGTCCTGCATTCTGAATGCAGAATTCATAGCTACCGGTCGGAATGTCGTCAACCCCTCCGGTCCGGCGGCCGGGTTTCGGCGGAGCGTGGCGGCTGCTAGAGGAGGCGGGCGGGCTGCCCGGCGGCCCCGCTGCAAGGCTGGAAACGGTGTCGCGCATCCTGCTGGTGGAAGATGACGCAGTGCTGGTGGAGGCGCTGGAGCGGACGTTGCGCGACGCCGGCCACCACGTGACCGCCGCGCGGGACGGCGAGGCGGGGCTGCGCGCGGCGGTGGAGGCCGAGTACGACGCCGTCGTGCTGGATCGGATGCTGCCGCGCCTCGACGGGCTGACGGTGCTGCAACGGCTGCGCGACAAGGGGCTGCGGGTGCCGGTGCTGCTGCTGACGGCGCTGTCGAGCGTGGACGAGCGGGTGCGCGGCCTGCGCGCCGGCGCCGACGATTACCTCGTCAAGCCGTTCGAGGCGGCGGAACTGCTGGCGCGCATCGACACCATCCGCCGCCGGCGGGAGGAGGCGGAGGAGACGGTGCGGCGCATCGGCCCGCTGAAGCTCGATCTGGTGCGCAGGCGGGCCTGGCGCGACGGCCGCGACCTTGATCTGCTGGCGCACGAGTTCCGGCTGCTGGAGTATTTCATGCGCCATCCCGGGCGGGTGCTGACGCGGGAGATGATCCTGCTCGACGTGTGGAACTACCGCTTCGTGCCGGAATCGAACGTCGTCGCCGTGCATGTCAGCAAGCTGCGGCGCAAGCTGGAGGCCGCGGGCGAACCGCCGCTGATCCATACCGTGCGCGGCGTCGGCTTCGTGCTGCGCGGTGTGGCGTAGCCTCGCCGGCACCGCGAGCGCGCGGCTCGCGGCGCTGTTCGCCGCCGCGATCACCGTCGCGGCGCTGCTGCCGATGCTGCTGATCTATTATCAGGTGTCCGTGCTGCTGACGCAGCGGATCGACCATTACCTCGAACGTCAGGCGGCGGCGGCCGGGCCGGTCGAGCGGGCGGACCTGCTGCGCCGGGTGGGCGACCGGCTGGACAGCGACCTGCACCGCATCAGCGTGGCCGGGCTGTTCGACGCGCAACACCGGCGCATCGCCGGTAATCTTCCGGTGCTGCCGCCGTCGCTGCCGCTGGACGGGCGGGCGCATGCGGTCGCGGCCGACCGGACGGGCAATCCCGCCTGGACGGAGGGCACGCCGCTGCGCATCGTCGGGCGCGTGCTGCCGGACGGCACGGTATTCGTGATCGGCGGCGGGACATGGGCGCTGTCGGAGATACGGGCGACCGCGTCGTACGTGGTATTCCTGTGGCTCGCGCCGATCATCGTCATGGCGGCGGCGACCGGACTGTGGCTGACGCGGCAGGCGGTGGCGCATGTGCGCGACCTGCAGCGCAGCACGCAGCGCATCATCGCCGGCGACCTGACGGAGCGGCTGCGCATCGACGGGCGCGACGACGACATCGACCGCCTCGCCGCCAGCATCAACAGCATGCTCGACGAGATCGAGCATCTGGTCGAGCAGGTGCGCAGCGTCGGCAACGACATCGCGCACGGGCTGCGCACGCCGCTCGCGCGCATGAAGACGCAGCTCGACCGGCTGCGCACGGGTCCGCCCGACCGGGCGCGGCTGGATGGGGCGCTCGACGCGCTGGCCGCCGAACTGACGCAGACGCTGCGGGTGGTCACCGCGCTGCTGCGTCTGGCCGAGATCGACGGCAGCCGCCGGCGCGGATCGTTCGCCGATGTCGATCTGCACGCCATCGCGACGGAGGCGGTGGCGTTCTACGAGCCGCTCGCGGCGTGGCGGTCGGTGACGCTGGAGGCGCGCGCGACGTCGGCGCGGGTGCGCGGCGACGCCGATCTTCTGAGCGAGGCGCTGGCCAACCTCGTGGACAACGCCATCAAGTTCACCCCGGAGGGCGGGCGCATCAGCGTGGAGGTGGCGGCCGACGCGGCGACGGCGACGCTGCGCGTGCGCGACAGCGGCCCCGGCATACCGGAGGGCGAGCGCGTGCGCGTGCTCGACCGCTTCTACCGGGCCGAGGCGACGCGGCATCTGCCGGGCAGCGGGCTTGGTCTCGCGCTGGTGGCCGCGATCATGCGGCTGCATGGCGGGCGGGTCGCCGTCGCGGACAATCAGCCAGGCGCCATATTCGAACTGATACTACCGCGCGCGGCGTGAGCTTCGTAAAGTCTGCATCACACAGGCTTTTCGGCGTTGCGGCGCGCCGGTCCCGGATGAAACATGCCCCGAGACAGGGTGGTTTCGTCCAGACATGCAAAAAAGCCTTCAGACACAGGCCGGGGCGGGCGCCGCGCCGCCGGGCCGCCGCTTCCTTCTGAAGGGCGGTATCGCCGCGACCGGCGCCACGTTGCTCGGCGCCGCCGCAGCGCGCGCCGCCGCCCAACCCGATGCCCCGCCCGCCGCGCCGCCCGCCGACCCGGACTGGTCGCGCAGCCTCGGCCCCGGCGTGGATGACCGGCCGTACGGACAGCCGTCGCATTTCGAAAAGGACGTGATCCGCCGCAACGTGCCGTGGCTGACCGCCGGCACGCAATCATCCGTCAGCTTCACGCCGTTGCAGCATCAGGACGGCATCATCACGGCCAACGGCCTGTTCTTCGAACGCTATCACGCCGGCCGGCCGACCGTCGATCCGGCGCAGCATCGCCTTATGATCCACGGTATGGTGGACCGCCCGCTGCTGCTGGATATCGAGGATCTGCGGCGGTTTCCGTCGGAATCGCGCATCCACTTCATCGAGTGCCCGGCGAATGGCGGCATGGAGTGGCGCGGCGCGCAGCTCAATTCGCTGCAGTTCACGCACGGCATGATCGGCTGCGCCGAATGGACCGGGGTGCGGCTGTCCACGCTGTTCGGCGAGACGGGGATCAAGCCCGGCGCGGCCTGGGTGCTGGCCGAGGGCGCAGACGGCGCGCATATGGACCGCAGCATCCCGCTCGCCAAATGCCTCGACGACTGCATGGTGATCTACGGCCAGAACGGCGAGGCGCTGCGGCCGGAGCAGGGCTACCCGATGCGCCTGTTGGTGCCGGGCTGGCAGGGCAACATCAACGTCAAGTGGCTGCGCCGGCTGCAGATCGGGACGCAGCCGTGGTTCACGCGCGAGGAGACGGCGCAGTATACCGAATCGATGCCGGACGGCATGGCGCGCGCCTTTACCTGGGCCATCTATGCCAAGTCGGTGGTGACGTTCCCGTGTCCGGAACGGCCGATGAAGGGCGCCGGGCTGTATGAGATCCGCGGCCTTGCCTGGAGCGGCAACGGGCGGATCAGCCGCGTCGACATCTCGACCGACGGCGGCATCACCTGGCGCCCCGCGACGCTCCAGCCGCCGGTGCTGTCCAAGGCGCTGACGCGCTTCACCGCCGAATGGCGCTGGGACGGCAAGCCCGCGATGGTGCAGTCGCGCGCGGTCGACGAGACCGGGTTCGTGCAGCCGACGATCGCTCAGCTGCGCGCGATCCGCGGCACGTCGCCGATCTACAACAACAATTCGATCCAGACCTGGCAGGTGAAGGCGGACGGGAGCGTGTTCAATGTCCAGCTTTCCTGATCGGACCACCGCCGCGCTGGTGATCGCCCTCGGCGTGCTGGGCGCGGTGCGCGCGATCGCGGGGGGCACACAAGCCGCCGCGCCGCCCGACGCGCAGACGGCAGCGACGCAGCACGCCGATCTCGCGGCGATCGCCCCCGTCTCGAAAGGCGAGGATGAGCTGGTCGGCCATTACGGCTATGGCGCCGTGCCGACCGCGCAGCAGATCGAAGGCTGGTCGATCGCGGTGCAGCCGGACGGCACCGGCCTGCCGCCCGGGCACGGATCGGTGTCGCAGGGCGCGGACATCTTCGCCTCGCAATGCGCCGCGTGCCACGGCACGTTCGGCGAGGGCGAGGGGCGCTATCCCAAGCTCGCGAGCGACTCCAAGCTCACCGACGAGCATCCGGTCAAGGCGGTCGGCAATTTCTGGCCGTATGCGACGACGGTGTGGGACTACATCAACCGGGCGATGCCGTTCCCCGCGCCGCACAGCCTGTCGCCGGACGAGGTGTACGCGGTGACGGCCTATGTGCTGAACCTCAACAACCTGGTGGGCGACGATTTCGTCGCGGACCGCACGACCCTGCCCAAGGTGGTGATGCCGAACCGTTTCGGCTTCATCCTGCGTGATCCGCGGCCCGATACCCACGACGTCGCCTGCATGTCCGACTGCCGCAAGCCGTCCGACATCCACATCACCTCCTCGGCGGAGCACGTGGGGCTGACGCCGCGCACAACGGGACCGCTCGATGAGATGGAGCCGAAATGATGACCGCTGAACTCTCGCGGACCCAGCCGGACGAGGATCGACGCCTCGTCCTCCGCTGCCTCGGCCTTGCCCTCGCGGGCGGGGCGGGCACGATGCTGCTGTCGAGCTTCGGGCGCCCGGCGCTGGCGGCGGACGTGCCGGCCAAGCCGGTCTGGCCCAAGGATGCCTTCACCTGCAAGGACGAGGCCTCCGCGCTCAAGGCGCTGGGGTGGGAGGCGCCGGTCGCGTCCGACAAGATCACGCTGGTGCTGCCGGAAATCGCCGAGAACGGCGCGGTCGTGCCGGTCAGCATCACCGCCGCGATGCCCGACGTGCGCAGCATCGCGGTGATGATCCCGGACAATCCGTTCACCCTGACCGCGCTGTTTCCGCTGGCGGCGGGCACGGCGCCCGACATCGCGTGCCGCGTGAAGATGGCGAAGACGGCCAAGGTGGTGGCGATCGTCGCCGCCGGCGGCAAGCTCTACAGCGCCACGCGTGACGTCAAGGTCACGCTCGGCGGCTGCGGCTGACGGCGAACAGGGGAACACACGTCATGGCATCGACCATCCGCGTCCGCGCCATCGCCGCCGACGGCAATGTCGAGGTGCAGTCGCTGATCCGGCATCCGATGGATTCCGGTTTCATGAAGAACGACAAGGGGCAGATCATTCCCGCCCACTTCATCCAGACGGTGACGTTCGAGACGAAGGGCAAGATCGTGTTCACCGCGTTCTGGGGCCCGGCGATCTCCAAGGACCCGTATCTGAAGTTCAGCTATCAGGGCGGCGCCAAGGGCGATCCGCTGACCATCTCCTGGACCGACAACGAGGGCATGTCGGACACGCTGACGACGAAGGTCGCCTGATCATGGCCGCGCGCCTCGCCGCCGCGGCGGTCCTCGCCGCGTCGCTGCTGTCGGTCGCGGCGGCGCCGGCGGGGCAGGAGGCGGGTGGGCAGGCCCCGGGTGGGCAGGCAACGGTTGATCCGGCCGCCGACGCCGCGGCGATGCGGGCGTATTTCCACACGCGCTTTCCCGCGCTCAGCCTGCGCGACTACGCCGACGGGCCGTACGCGCTGGACGCTGGGATGCGCAAGCAGCTGCAGGACCTGATGCAGTTCCCGCCGACCACCTTCGCGCTGGAGGACGGCGCCAAGCGCTTTGCCGAGACCTTCGGCGACGGCGCGACCTATGCGACGTGCTTCCCCGGCATCGGGCAGGGCATCGCGCAGGACTACCCGCGCTTCGACGCGAAGCGCGGCGGGGTCGAGACGCTGGCGATGGCGGTCAACGACTGCCGCGCCGCCCATCACGCGGCACCGCTGCCGGTGGACGGCGAGGCGATGGCCGACCTGCTGGCCCAGATCGGCAAGCTGTCCGACGGCAAGCCGATGGCGGTAACGGTGCCCGACGATCCGCACGCGCGCGCCGTCTATGCCCGCGGGCGCGCGGTGTTCGACGATGCCAAGCGCGGCACCGTGGGCATGTCCTGCGCCGATTGCCATGTCGCCGGCGCGGGGCCGGGGCCGGACCGCGCGACCCGGGCGCCGGCGCTCGGCATCACGGCGGGGTTTCCGGCCTATTCGACGGGGGCCGGGCGGATGCTGACGGCCGAGGCGCGGATCGCCGGCTGCGATCGCGGGCTGCATGTCGCGCCCTATGCGGGCATGGCGGCCGATCATCTGGCGATCGCCTATTACCTCGCGGCGGTCAGCCGCGGCGTGCCGGTCGCGGCGCCGGGGGTGCGTCCATGAGCATGCGGGGCGAGACGACGCGGCGGGATCTGCTGCGCGGCCTGACGGCGGCGGCGGCGTTCGGCGTGATCGCGCGGCCCGCGCGCGCCGCGGCGGCCGAGGACATCTATGCGGTGCCGCGTCCCGGCACGGTGCGCGTGCTGCACGTCACCGACACCCATGCGCAGATACGCCCCGTGTACTTCCGCGAGCCGAGCGTCAACATCGGCATCGGCGCGGCGCAGGGCGTGCCGCCGCATCTGGTGGGCCGGGCGTTCCTCGATCACTTCGGCCTCCCGGCGGGCGGGCGCGAGGCGTACGGCTACACCTATCTCGACTTCGACGAGGCGGCGCACCGCTACGGCACGATGGGCGGGTTCGCGCATGTCGCGACCCTGCTGGCCCGTCTGCGGGCGGAGGGGCCGCCGGGCGCGACGATCACGCTCGACGGCGGCGACCTGATGCAGGGTTCGGCCCTGGCCAACGATACGGCGGGCGCGGCGCTTGCCGAGCTTGCCAACGATCTCGGCATCGACGCGATGACCGGGCACTGGGAGTTCACCTATGGCCAGGACGGGCTGCGCGCCAACATCGCGCGGCTGCATGGCAAGTTCCTGGCGCAGAACGTCTTCCTGACGGACGACGCGGCGTTCAACGGCGCGCACTGCTTCGACGCGAGCAGCGGCCGCGTCTTCCAGCCGGCGCAGATCTACGCCGTGGGTGGGCGGCGCGTCGCTGTGATCGGACAGGCGTTTCCGTATGTGCCGATCGCGCATCCGCGGCGCTTCACCCCGGACTGGAGCTTCGGCATCCATCCGGCGGAATTGCAGGCGCTGGCAAGCGACCTGCGCCACCGCGAGCGGGCGGACGCGGTGGTGCTGCTGTCGCATAACGGCATGGACGCAGACCTCAAGCTCGCCGCCGTTGTCCCGGGAATCGACGTCATCCTCGGCGGGCACACGCATGACGCGATCCCGACGCCGACCGTCGTCACCAATGCCGGCGGGCGCACCCTGGTCGCCAACGGCGGCAGCAGCGGCAAGTTCGTGGGCGTGCTCGATCTCGACATCGGCCCGGGCGGCGTGCGCGACATCCGCTATCGGCTGCTGCCGGTGTTCAGCAACCTGCTGCCGGCGGACGCCAAGGTGGCGGCCCGCATCGACGCGCTGGAGGCGCCGGGCCGCGCGGCCGGGGCGGAGGTGCTGGCGCACACCGACACGACGCTCTTTCGCCGCGGCAATTTCGACGGGCCGATCGACCGCGTCATCTGCGACGCGCTGCGCCACGAGCTTGACGCGGAGATCGCGTTCTCGCCCGGCTTCCGCTGGGGGCCGAGCCTGCTCGCCGGCAGCCCGATCACCATGGGCGACCTGATGGCGCAGACGGCGGTGACCTATCCGGACGTGTACGTGCAGCCAATGACCGGCGAGGCGATCAAGGGGCTGATGGAGGATGTCTGCGACAACCTGTTCAACCCCGATCCGTTCCGTCAGCAGGGCGGCGACATGATCCGTATCGGCGGCATGAGCTATGTCTGCACGCCGGGCAACGCGATGGGCAGCCGCATCTCCGACCTCGTGCTCGCCGACGGGCGCACGCTGGAGGCGGGCAAGTCGTACCGCGTCGCGGGCTGGGCATCGGTCAGCCAGAAGCAGGACGGCACCCCGGTGTGGGACGTCGTCGCGCGCTATCTGCGGGCGCGGGGCACCGTCGCGCCCGACACCTCAACGCGCGTCACCCTGCGCGGTGTCGCCAGCAATCCGGGATACGCCGCCACATGACCGCCGGCCCGACCGACGCCTCGCCCCGCCCACGCCTGTCGCGGCGCAAGGGCCTGTTCGCCGCGCTGCTGCCGGGTGCCGCGTGGGTGGTCGCGCGGGCCACGCGCGCGGCGGCGGCGACCGAGAATCTCGAGGACACCAAGCCGTTCGCCGAGCACCGGCTGGCGTTGCAGCTGTCCGACGAGGACCCGGCGAAGCAGCACCTCGTGCTCAACGTCGCCAACAACATGCTGCGCAAGTTCACCCCCGACCTGATCGCGATCGAGGTGGTCGCCTTCGGCCCCGGCATCGTGCTGCTGCACGCGGACAGCCCGGTGCGCGAGGCGGTGGACAGTCTCGCGGCGCAGGGGGTGCGGTTCGACGTATGCATGAACACGGTGAAGACGGTGGAGCGGCGCAGCGGCGCGAAGCTCGCGCTCAATCCGAACACCGTCCCGGTCGATGCCGGCGCCGCGCAGCTGATGCTGCTGATGGAGCGCAAATACGTGCTGCTGCGGCCGTGACGCGCCCGCCACCGGGGCCGGCGCGGGTGGGCTTCGCCCGCCGGAGCGTGCTGCTTGTCGCGGGTGCCGCGGTCGGCGTGGCGCTCGGCCGCCGTCTCGCCCGCGCGGAGGACGACGGCACGCTGTCGCCCGCCGCCGCCGCCGCGCTGGCGCGCGATCCGGGGCCGGGTGTCGCGGGCAATCCGGATGGCGGGCTCGATGTCATCGAGTTCTTCGATTACCGCTGCACCTATTGCCGGCAGATGGAGCCGCGTCTGGCCACCGTCGCCGCGCATAACGCGAGCATGCGCGTCATCTACAAGGAGTGGCCGGTGTTCGGCGGCATCTCCGTCGATGCCGCGCGCCTCGCCCTCGCCGCCGGCTGGCAGGGCGGCTATGCGGCGGCGCACGCGGCGCTGTGGACGGTGCCGCCGCCGATGACGCCTGAGGGGCTGCGCGCCACGCTGC
>NZ_BANB01000157.1 GCF_000964365.1 Acidisphaera rubrifaciens HS-AP3
AAGGCCGGCTGCGCGCGCGCGGGGGCGGCGGTCGCGGCGGCCAGCAGCAGCAGCGCCGCGAGGGCGAACAGGCTCGGGAACAAACGGGTGGGTCGCATCGGGCCGCCTCCTGCGCGGACGTGTCGTCTAGCCCGCCGCCAGCGCCCCGGCGAGAGCGCCGCTGCTGAGCGTCGCCAGGGTGCCGGAGACCAGCGAGCGCAGGCCGAGGGCGACGATCTCGGCCCGCCGCTCCGGCACCATCGCGCCCATGCCGCCCACCAGGATGCCGAGGCTGCCGAAATTGGCGAAGCCGCACAGCGCATAGGTCATGATCAGCCGCGCGTGCGGCGACAGCGTGCCGGGCGGCAGGGCAGCGAGGCGCAGATAGGCCACGAACTCGTTGAGCACCGTCTTGGTGCCGAGCAGGGTGGCGCCGGCAGCACTCTCCGCCCAGTCGAGGCCGATCAGCCAGACCAGCGGGCGGGCCGGGAGCGCGAACCAATCCTGCAAGGTGCGCGGCCAGCCGGGCGGCAGCGGCAGGCGGCCGAGCGCGCCGTTGAAGAGGGTAACCAGCGCCACCGTCACCAGCAGCAGCGCCGCGATCGCAACCAGCGGGCGCATCCCGTCGAGCGTGCCGCGCACCAGGGCGTCGAGGGCGCCCGCGGCCGGCGTCTCCGTCACCAGCGCGGCGTCGGCCTCGCCGGGGCCGTAGGGGACCATCAGCGCGCTCATCGCGAGCGCCGCCGGCGTGCTGATGACCGAGGCGATGAGGATGTTGCCGAGCGCGTCCGGGATCACCGGGCCGAGGATCGCGGCATAGATCACCATCACCGTGCCGGCGATGCCGGCCATGCCGCAGGACATCACCGCGAACAGCTCGCCCCGCGACATGCGCGCGAGCCAGGGGCGGATCAGCAGCGGCGCCTCGATCATGCCGACGAAGACGTGCACGGCGGCGGCGATCGCGAGCGCGCCGCCGATACCGAGCGTGCGGCGCAGCGCCCAGGCGAAGGCGCCGGCGATGCGTTGCAGGATGCCCCAGTGGAACAGCAGCGCGGACAGCGCGCTGATGACCAGCACCAGCGGCAGCGCCTTGAACGCGAGGATGAAGGCGGCGCCGGGATGCGTCTCGGCGAACGGCAGGGCGCTGCCGCCGAGATAGCCGAACACGAACGCCGTGCCGGCATCGGTCGCGTCCTGTAGCGCCGTCGCCGCGTCGTTGAGCAGCCCGACCGCGTGGCGCGCCGCCGGGATGCCGATCAGCACCGCGCCGAGGGCGATCTGCAACGCGGTGCCGCCGATGACCGGCCGCAGGCGCACGCCGCCGCGATGCTCGCCCGCGACGCGGCCGAACACCCAGGCAAGCGCCAGCAGCGCGGGCAGCGCGATCAGGCCGCGCATCGTGCGTGCGTCCGGGACGGCGGGGCCGGCGGTGACGGCTTAGGCGTGCACCATCGCGCAATGCCCGTCCGCCATCGGGCGGAAGGCTTCGTCGGCGGGGGTGGTGGCGAGGAGCTTGTAGTAGTCCCACGGGCCCTTGCTCTCGGCCGGGGTCTTCACCTCGAACAGATAGACGGGGTGCAGGGCGCGGCCGTCCTCGCGGATCTTGCCGGGGCCGAAGGCGTCGTCGTCGGTCGGCATCGCCTTCATGCGGGCGACCGTCGCCGTGCCGCTCTTCTTCGCGGCCGCGGCGCCCCCCATGGCGACGACGGTCTTGAGGTAATGCATCGTGCCGCCGTAGCAGCCGGCCTGTCCCATGCCGGCGCGGCGGTCGCCGATCTTGGGCTGCAGGCGCGTGCTGAAGGCGCGGGTGCGGTCGTTGAGGTCCCAGTAGAAGCTGTCCGTCAGCACCAGCCCGCGCGCGGTCGCGAGGCCGAGGGCGTGGATGTCGCTGATGAACACCAGCAGCCCGCCGAGCTTCACGCCCGAGGCGGTGATGCCGAACTCGCCCGCCTGCTTGATGCAGTTCACGGTGTCGGCGCCGGCGTTGCACAGGCCGATGACCTTCGCCCCGCTGGTCTGCGCCTGCAGCAGGAAGGACGAGAAGTCGCTGGTGCCGAGCGGCGCCTTGACCTCGCCCAGCACCTTGCCGCCGGCGCCCTTGACGAAGTTCGAGGTGTCGCGTTCCAGCGCGTGGCCGAACGCATAGTCGGCGGTGATGAAGAACCAGGTGTCGCCGCCGGCCTTGACCATCGCGCCGCCCGTCGAATGGGCGAGCATCCACGTGTCCATCGTCCAGTGGATGGTGGTCGGCTTGCACTGGCTGCCGGTAAGGTCGGCGGTCGCGGCCGGGCTGTTGATATAGACCTTGTCCTTCTCGGCGCAGACGCTCGCGACGGCCAGGGCGACGGCGCTGTTCGGCACGTCGGTGATCATGTCGACGCCCTTTTCGTCGATCCACTGCCGCGCGATGCTGGTGCCGATGTCGGGCTTGTTCTGGTGGTCGCCGACCAGCACCTCCACGTCGAAG
>NZ_BANB01000156.1 GCF_000964365.1 Acidisphaera rubrifaciens HS-AP3
CCGGCCCGCGGTGTCGCAGCGCATCGGTCATGCGCCGCAGCAGGTCCGCGTCGACGCGGCCGTCGGCGTCGTGGTGCAGGATGCCCGCGATGCCGCACATGCCTGCCCCCGTTCAGGTCGCGCTGCGGGTGCGTCGTCCACGCCGGGACAGACGCAACGCGCGCTGCAAGGCATCGACCACGGTCGCCTGCTCGACCTCAGTCATCTGTGGATAAAGCGGCAGCAGCACGCAATGATCGCGCGCCCGCTCGGACTCGCCCAACGGGTATCGGTGCCTCGTGTCCGCATAGGCGGGTTCGAGATGGGTGCACATGATCCCGCGCCGCGTGGCGACGCCGCGGTCGAGCATGACCTGCATCACCGCACGCTGATCGACGCCGTCCGGCAGCCGCACGCAGTAGCTTTGCCAGTTGGAGCGGGCCCAGCCGGGCTCGAACGGCGGCGCCACCTCCGGCATCTTCGCCAGCATTTCGTGGTACCGCTCCGCCAAGCGGCGGCGCCGGGCGATGATGTCGTCAAGCCGCGTCATCTGCTGGTTGCCGATCGCGGCCTGCAGGTCGGTCATCCGATAATTGTAGCCGGTCACCGAATAGGACTCGAACAGCACCTGCCGCGCCTTGTGGCGCACCGTGTCGGACACGTCCATGCCGTGCTGCCGCCACAGGCGAAAGCGCGCGTCCATATGGACATGCCTTGTCGTCAGCATGCCGCCCTCGCCCGTCGTGACGATCTTGCGCGGATGGAACGAGAAGCACGCGACGTCGGCCAGCGGGGCGCCGATCGTCTGCCAGGTCCCGTCGAGGCAGATCTCCGAACCGATCGCGCAGGCCGCGTCCTCGATCACCGGCAGGTCATGCTTCCACGCGACCGGGAGGATGCGCGCGAGGTTGCACGGCATGCCCATCTGATGCACGCACAGAACCGCGCGCGTCGCCGGGCCGATCGCCGCCTCGAGCGCATCGGGCGACATGTTGTAGGTCGCCGGGTCGATATCGACGAAAACCGGTTCGGCGCCGCACTGGCGGATCGCGTTGGCGGTCGCGATGAAGCTGTGGCTGACGGTCACCACCTCGTCATGGCGGGAGACGCCGAGCGCGAGCAGCGCGAGATGCAGCGCCGTCGTGCAGTTCGATACCGCGCAGGCCCGCGCGGCGCCGACCCGTGCCGCAAAAGCCGTCTCGAACGCCAGCACCTCCTTGCCCTGCGACAGCCATCCGGAGCGGACCACCGCCGCGACGGCTTCCTCCTCCTCGACGCCGAGAAGCGGCTTTGCGATGGGTATCACAGCGCGGAGGCAACCGGGAGACGGTTGCGCCGCCACCAGGCGACGAGATCGCCGAGCCCCTCCCGCACCGTGATCGAGGCGGTGAAGCCGATCGCGGCGCGCGCGGCGTCGGTGGCGGCAAGGCGGCGCGGGACCGGATTGACCAACCGCTCCGGCTCGTGAACCGGGTGCAGATCGGGGCGGCCCATGACCTCGGCCAGCAGACCGGCCAGCCGATACAGGCTCGTCTCCTGCCCGGTGCCGACATTCAGCACGACATCCGTCGCCGCGCTCTCGGCGGCGAGCACGTTCGCCCGCGCGATGTCGCAGCCGTGCACCATGTCCATGGTCTGCGATCCGTCGCCGAAGATGATCGGCGGCAGCCCGTTCTCGATGCGCTCCATCCAGCGGATCAGCACCTCGGTATAGCGCCCGTGCATGTCCATGCGTGGGCCGTAGGCGTTGAAATAGCGCAACGCCACGTAATCGAGCCCATGCGTCTCGTTGAAGACCCGCAGGATGCCCTCGCAGAACGTCTTGGCGACGCCGTACAGCGTGCGGTTGCCCCAGGGATGGTGCGATTCCGGTGTCGGGAAGGTCTCTGCCATGCCGTAGATCGACGCGGACGACGCAATCACCACCTTGCCCACCCCCAGCGCGACGCAGCTTTCCAGAAGGTCGTAGGTCGCATCGACCATCACCTCCATCGCCCGACGCGGCTCCACGGCACACTGGGTGATGCGCAGCGCCGCCATGTGCAGCACCAGTTCGGACCCCGCGAGCACCGTGCGCATGAGCCGGTTGTCGCGTATGTCGCCCGTCACCAGCCGCACCGGGCCGCGCGCCATCGCCGCGAGAAGGTTCTCCGGCCGGCCGCGCACCATGTCGTCCACCGCCACGATCTCGCGGCAGCCCCGGTCGATCAGCAGATCGATGGTGTGCGAGCCGATGAACCCGGCGCCGCCGGTCACGACGACCTTTCGGCCGAACAGGGAGGATCGCATGGCGTCCATCACACCGTCTCCATGTCGACACGCCCGGCATGATCGGCCGGCGCCGCCGCGCGCCGGCCGATCACCCGCGCCGGAACGCCCGCGACCGTTGTGTAATCCGGCACGTCGCGCGTCACGACCGCGCCCGCGCCCACGATCGCCCCCCGTCCCACCGTGACGCCCGGCAACAGGATTGCCCCCATCCCGATATCCGCCCAGTCGTGCACACGGACCGGCGCGATTCGCAGATCCGTCGCGATGATCGGCAGGTCGGCGGGCACGCCGACATGTTCGGACCCCAGCACCCGTGCCCCCGGCCCCCACCCCACATGGTCGCCGATGTCGAGGTCGCGCGCGTCGAGGAAGCAGTGCGGCCCGATCCACGTCATCTGTCCGATGCGGCATCGTCCGTCGAACCGGCCCTGGATGATCGTCTGCATGCCGATGGACACGCCGTCGCCGAGGCTCATGGTCTCCGGGTGGCGCAGCCCGACCTGCGTCGCGACTCGTACGCCGTCGCCGCAGGCGCGCAGCATGGCGCGCAGACAGACGCGCCGCATCATCTCGTCCACGACTCCGTCATGGCGGCTGAACCGCTCGAACTGCACCATGATCTCCGCCTGGGTGCAGCGCGTCGCCAGCGTCTGCGCCAGCGCGATCTCGGCGGCCGGATCGGCCTCGATCACGCGCTGTCCATGCACGGCCGGCACGATCCGGCTGGGGGCTCCGTCCCTATGATACGGCGAGGGCATCGTCGATCCGTTCATTTGCGATGATTGTCGAAAGCGCGTCACAGACATGCGCTACCTCGTCCGCGGTCATGCCCGGAAACAGCGGCAGCGACAGCGTCTCGCGCGCCAGCCGCTCCGCCACGGGAAACGCACCCGCCGCGTAGCCGAGATCGGCATAGGCCGGCTGAAGATGCACGGGGATCGGGTAATGGACGCCGGTCTGCACCCCCGCATCGGCCAGCCGCGACCGCACCTCGTCGCGTCGCGGCACGCGCACGGCGAAGACGTGGTGAACATGCGCCCCGTCCTCGTCACGCGGCGGCGTAGTGATGCCGGCCGCCGACAGGTGCGCGTGATACTGCTCGGCCAGAAGCCGGCGCGCGGCGGTCCATCCTTCCAACCGGCGCAACCGGATGGCCAGCACCGCCGCCTGGATCTCGTCCATGCGATAGTTGAAGCCGCGCATCTCGTGCACGTAGCGCTGGCCCTGGCCCCAGTGGCGCAGCGTGCGCACCCGATCCGCATAAAGCGGATTGTCGGTGACCACCGCACCGCCCTCGCCGCAGGCACCGAGGTTCTTGCCAGGATAGAAGCTGAAGCAGCCGATATCGCCCCAGGTACCGGCACGGCGACCGTCGCGCTGCGCGCCGTGCGCCTGCGCCGCGTCCTCGATCACCACCAGCCCGTAGGCGCGCGCCAACGCGCGGATCGGCGCCATGTCCGCAAGCCGGCCGTGCAGATGCACCGGCATGATCGCCCGGGTGCGGTGGGTGATCGCCGCCTCGACCCGCGCCGGGTCCATGGTCCAGGTCGCGGGATCGATATCCACCAGACGCGGCACCGCGCCCGCATATTCGATGGCCCCGATCGTCGCGACGAAGGTCATCGGCACGGTGATGACTTCGTCACCGGGGCCGACGCCGGCCGCCAGCAGCGCGAGATGCAGCGCCGCCGTGCCGGAGCTGACCGCAACCGCGTGTGCGGCGCCGCAATACTCCGCGAAATCCGCCTCGAACGCGGTGTTGTACGGCCCCAGCACATAGGCGCCGCTACGGATGATCCCGCCCACCACCTCGGCAAGCTCGTCTTCGATGTCACGGTTCTGTCGGGCAAGGTCGAGGAAAGGGATCACGACGCGAGCCTCATCGTCGCCAGATCGACCGGATGGCCGCGCAGCCGCATCGAGCGCGTCGCCGCTTCCAGCGTGCGCACGACGCCGAGTCCCAGTTCGCCGCCGGTGATCGGCGCGGTGCCGTTGGCGATGCAGTCGATGAAATGCGCCGCCTCGACCAGCAGCGGCTCCGCCGCCGAGAGGTGCGGCGCCCACATGTCGCCGCTGCGGTAGCCGACCAGCATCTGATACACGTCCTGCGGCTGGTCGCCGAGCAGGACGCCGCGGTCATAGACCTTGACCTTTTCCGACGCCTCCAGCTCGTCATAGACGATCATCTTGCGGCTGCCGCCGATCATCACCCGCCGCACTTTCACCGGGGCCAGCCAGTTGACGTTGAGATGCGCGACCGCCTGATCGAAATGCAGCGTGATCTGCGCCATGTTCTCCGGGCTGCCCTTGACGTGGCTCATCCCGGTCGCGGACACCCCGATCGGCGCGCGGCCGAGCAGGAGCTGGAGGATCGACAGATCGTGTACCGCCAGGTCCCAGATGACATTCACGTCGCGCTGGAACAGCCCAAGATTGATGCGCGTGGAATCGTAGTACCAGAGGTCACCCAGGTCGCCGCTGTCGAGCAGCCGCTGGATCGCCCGCACGGCCGGGGCATAGACAAAGGTGTGGTCGACCATCAGCACGCGGTCGCGCTGCGCGGCTTCCTCGATCAGCATCTCAGCCTGATCCGCGGTCTCCGTCATCGGCTTCTCGACCAGCACGTGCCGGCCCGCCCGCAGCGCCGCATAGGCGATGTCGTAATGCGACCGCACGGGGGTGGCGATCACCACGGCATCGACGCCCGGCGACGCCACCGCCTCGCGCCAGTCGGCGACGAGACGCGCCGCCGGGAACCGCTTGGCCGCCCGCGCCCGTGCATCCGCCGAGGAATCCGCGATCACCGCGACCTGGCAGCCATCCGTCTCGGCGAAACACCGCGCGAGGTTGGGACCCCAGTAGCCGAAGCCGACGATGGCGACGCCGATCATGCCACGGCCTCGCACCCCGAGGTCGCCGCGACCGCATCGGCCGATGGCGTGCGTCCGATGATGCGCGCCGGCACCCCCGCGACGATCGTGTGGTCGGGTACGTCCGCCGTCACCACCGCGCCGGCGCCCACAAGCGCGCCGCGGCCGATCACGAGACCCGCAAGGATCGTCGCGTTCGAGCCGATCGACGCCCCTTGCCGCACGACCGTCCGCACCACCGCCCAGTCGGCGTCGCCCTTGAGGCCGCCATCGGCGTTCGTCGCCCGCGGGTAGGGATCGTTGGTGAACATCACCCCGTGGCCGATGAAGACCTCGTCCTCGATCTCCACGCCTTCGCAGATGAAGCTATGCGACGAAATCTTGCAGCGCCGGCCGATGCGGGCGTTTTTCTGCACCTCGACGAAGGGGCCGATGCGGGTGGCGCTGCCGATCGTGCAGCCGTAGATGTTGACCAGCGCGGGATCGTGCACCACGACGTCGTCGGCCAGCCTCGCGCTTGCGGCGATGCCCATCAGCGTGATCCTTCCTGGAGGAGTACCACCCGCAGCGTCGCCAGCGCGATCTCCAGATCGAGCGCGAGACTCCGGTGCTTCACATAGTACAGGTCATAGGAGAGCTTGATCCGCCCGTCCTCGACCGACGCGCCGTAACGGTAGTTGACCTGCGCCCAGCCGCTGATGCCGGGCTTCACGCGGTGGCGCTCGTTGTAGCCCGGTATCTCGTCGGCCAGCTGGCGCACGAAATAGGGCCGCTCGGGGCGCGGTCCGATGAACGACATCTCCCCGCGCAGCACGTTGATCAGCTGCGGCAGTTCGTCGATGCGCACGCGCCGGATGAAGCCGCCGATCGGGGTGACGCGCGGATCGCGCTGCGTGGCCCAGACCGGACGACCACCCGCCTCCGCGTCCGCGCGCATGCTGCGGAACTTCAGCAGCATGAAGGGGCGGCCGTGCAGGCCGACACGCTCCTGGCGGAACAGTGCCGGACCGGGACTGGTCAGCCGGATCGCCAACGCCGTCACCAGCATGAGCGGCAAAAGCAACACCAGAAGCACGAGACTGCCGACGATGTCGGCCACGCGGCGCACCCGGTCGGCCGTGCGGGTGGCCCGCGTCTCCGTCGCGTCGAAATCGCCGGGCCGGCCCGCGCCCACGTCGATGCGTCGCAACGCCCGTTCGAAGAACGCGTCGCGGCTGAGCACACGCAGGCCGGCGGACCGGTCGTCGTCGCCGGTGCCCGCCCCGGGCCGCAGCGCCGCGGCATCGCTCGCCTCGCCGCCCACGATCACCGCCCAGACGCGCCCGGGGCCCGCTGGTCCGCGTGCCGCTTCCGGCGATGGCAGGCCGGAGACGACGAATTCCTCCGAACAGTGCTGGCGGAGCGATGCGGCGGCGGGCTCGCCGCCCACCACCAGGACGCGCCGGCTGAACAGGCCGAGCGGCACGCCGATGCCGATCACCGCCCGGGTGAGGCACAGGCACAGCAGCCAGACGAGCAGCACGCGCGCGACGAGCGGCAGATACGGCGCGACATCGCCGCCGAGGTCGGGCCCGAGGGCCACGCAGATGGCGACGGTCACCGGCAGCGCGATCGCCGCCGCCGCGACCGCCGTCAGGGCGAGGGCACGCAGATGGCGCAGCACGGACGGGCGATACATCCCGATACCGGCAGAGATGATCCCGAGCGCCACGGCGAGCGCTGCCGCCAGCGTGATGCGCCCCATGTCGGCCGGGTCAAGGGCCAGCGGATCGAGTCTGACCGCATCGAGCGCCGCGCGCGACGCGGTCGGCCACGCGCCGGCCGCCGCCCCGCGCGACGCCTCGGGCAACAGCATCAGAAGACCGACGAAGATGGTCGCCGCCTCGCCGAAGCCGGCATACCATGCGGGCGCCAGGTCGGGTCGGCGCATAAGAAACGAAAACGACCGACGCGAGCGCTCTGCCACAGACGCCACCGGAGCGAGAGGATGTCGCACCGCACCGAGACCGGGAGTTGGATCGCCTATCGGTCCGGAGTTACCGGTCTCGGTGAAATCCAGCGTATCCGGGGATCTCCGCGCAAGAGAGACAGAGGCCTTAAACATATCGAACCTCGTGGGAAGATCTCGTTCCGGGCGGCTTCCGTTTCGAATCTGTACGATGTCGTTAGGAACGTCAACGTACCGTTATCGACTAATTACATCTGCAAGCCCATTGCACACGGGGTCGGAACGGTTTACTCTGCAATCACGCCGACGCCGGTAGTGTCGTCGGATATCGCAGGTGGCGGATGGTGCCGGCGCGGCTACCTGTGCGTGAAGCGCAGACGGGTCCGGAACGGTATGCCGAGGCTCGCGAGCGGATGAGTCGCACGGGGCGTCGGCTGGTCTTGTCCCGATATTGAGGTTCCCATGTCGCCTCGACCCGCATGGACGGCCCGCCTCGTAACAGCCACCGCGACCGGCGGTGCGAGCGCCGCGCCGTCGGCGCGACACACGCATGAACGCGGCTGCGCACTCGCGCTGGCGGTGCTCGGCGCGCTGCTGCCGCTACTGGCGGGCTGTGACGCCAGGACCGGCAGTGACGCGCAGGCGGCCGCACAGCCGCCCGCGCCCGCCTATCAGATAGGACCCGGCGACGTACTGAGCGTCTGGGTGTTCCATGAACCCGACCTTGGCGTCACGGACGTGCCCGTGCGCCCCGACGGGCGGATTTCGGTGCCGCTCATCCCCGACATCCAGGCCGCCGGCAAGAGTCCGACGCAACTCGCCAGCGACATTTCGACCAAGCTTAAGGAGTACGTGCGCGACCCGACCGTTTCGGTCATCGTCCGGACGTTCATCGGACCCTATGACCAGCAGATACGCGTGATCGGCGAGGCGGTACAGCCCGTCGCAATCCCATATCGTGACCGCATGACGCTGCTTGACGTCATGATCGCGACCAAGGGTCTGACCCGGTTCGCCGCCGGCAATCGCGCGGTGATCGTGCGCCGGGGGGCGGACGGCCAGCAGCACAGCATCCCGGCACGGCTCGACGACCTGCTGGATGACGGGGACATCGCCGATAACGTGGCCATGGCGCCGGGCGACACGCTGATCATTCCGCAAAGCTGGTTCTGAGCGGCCGATGCACACCTTCCTTGCCCAGGCCCGCCGTCATGCCGCCGCCGCCTGGCGCTATCGGTGGGCCGGGATCGCGGCGGCGTGGCTGATCTGCGCCGTCGGGTGGGCGGGCGTGCACTTCATGCCCCGCACCTACGAGGCGCGCGCGCAGCTTTATGTGGAGCAGGACGCCGTCCTCGCGCCGCTGCTGCATGGTCTCGCGATCGACAGCAGCTCGCTGCGCGACAACGACGTGCTGCGCCGCACCCTGCTCAGCCGCCCCAACCTCGAACAGGTCATCGCGCAGACCGACCTGCGTCTGCAGGCCGAGGACCCGGACGAGCACGAGCGGCTGATCAAGCGCCTTGCCGACGACATACGGGTAGTGCCGGAGGCCGGCGACCTGTTCACCATCGTCTATCGCAACCGCGACCGGCAGCTGGCTTATGAGGTCGTGCAGCATCTGGTGTCGCTGTTCGTGGCGAGCGTGGTCGCCAATTCGCGCGAGGAAATGGCCAAGGCGATGCGGTTCGTCGAACAGGAGATCGCTTCGTACGAAAGCCAGTTGCGCGAGGCGGAGAAGCGGCGGGCGGAGTTCCGGGCGCGCTATGTCGACGTCTTCACGGCCGATGGCGGCTCGCGGCTGGAGGCCGCACGGACGTCCGTGCGCGCCCTGCGCGGCACGCTCGCAGATGCCATCGTCAACCGCGACACGCTGACGCTGGAGCTGGCGACCACGCCGCAGACTTACACGGATACCGAAAGCGGCGGCGGCGGCGGGGGAGGCGGCGGCCGGCTGATGGAGGCCGAACGCAACCTTGCCGCGCTGCGCCTGCGGCTGACCGACCAGCATCCGGACGTGATCGCCGCGCGCAACCTCGTCGCCGCGCTGCAATCCGGCCGCATGCCGCAGGCAGGGGGGCGCGGCGGCGCGGGCGTGATCACCCGCAGCCGTACCACGCCCAACCCCGTCTACGCGCAACTCAAAGTGCGGCTGGTCGAGCTGGAGAGCACCATCACGTCGTTGCAACGGCAGCTCGGCGATGCCGTGCGCGAGCAGGCGCGGCTGGAGACAGTCGCCCGCGACAATCCGCGACTGGAAGCGGAATACCAGAACATGGACCGCGACTACACGGTCCTGCGCCACAACTACGAGGAGCTTCTGGTACGGCGCGAGGCCATGCGCATCGCAACCGCCGCCGACACCCACGCCTCCACGACCAAGCTGCAGGTGGTCGATCCGCCGCGCATCCCGCGCCTGCCGAACGGCCCGCGTCCCGTGACGCTGATCGCCGGCGTGCTGCTGGCCGGGCTGATCGGGGGCGCGGGCGTCGCCGCTGGTCTGGGGGTCGTCCACGACGCCTATTACACGCTCGACGAGTTGCAGCATGCGGGCGTGCCGGTGCTGGGTGGAATCAGCGCCGCCGAGCGTCCCTTCTCCGTCCAGCGCGTCGCCAGCCTGCTCGCCGTCAGCGTGATGCTGCTGTTGCTGGTGTCGGTCTGCGCGGGACTGCTGACGCAGTCCTGGGTGTTCGGACCGGTCTGAGAGGCGCGCCATGACCACGCACCCGCCGAGAGAGCACCTGTTCGAGACGGCGGCCCGGCGATGGAGCGCGCCGTCCGCCGTGGATGCCATCGCCTCGCTGATCGGCGAGATGGGCAGCCCGCCGCCGACGGATGCGCCTCGGGCACCCGCACCGCAACCGGCCGCAGCCGTCCCACCCGTGGCCGAACGGCACGCGGCGGACGGCACCGCGGATGCGACGCAGCCCGCGGAGTCCGGGGGGGGCGGCAGCGCGCAGGTCCGTCCCGTCGTTCCCGCCGCGTCGCTGTGGCGTCTCGCGCGCCGTCACGGCGCGACCGGCCGACGCAACCGTGAGGACGAGGAAATCCGGCTGATCGCGCAGCAGGTGCAACGCGCGATGGACCTGCCCTGCGACGCACCCGCGCGCAACGCGGTGATGATCAGCAGCGCGCGGCCGGGCGAGGGGCGCACCCATGTCGCGCTGAACCTTGCGCTCGCGTTGGCGGAGACGACGGCGGGCGGGGTGGTGCTCGCCGACCTCGATCCCGGCCAGCACGCGCTCACCCGGCAGCTGGCAGCGCACGCGGGAGACGCGGCCGATGACGCCGCGTCGCTGTTGCCGACCGGCGTTCCGGGTCTGTCGATCCTGCCGGCGCGCATGGGCGGCGGGGGCGCGACGGCGGACGGGACGGGAGTCGCCCGTCGGATCGGCGCGGCGGAGCGGGTCATCCGGCTCGCCGGCGCGTGGCCGCGGCGGCTGATTGTCCTCGACGCGCCGCCCTGCCTGTCCGACAGCGATGTCAGCGGGCTCGCGGCCGTGGTGGGCCATGCGCTGCTCGTCGTCGGCGCCGGGACGACGCCGCGCAACGCCGTCGAGGCGAGCCTGGATCTGCTTCATCCCTGCGCAAACCTCGCGCTGGTGCTCAATAACGTGAGGGTGCGGACCGGCTTTCGCTTCGGCGACTACCGTTAAGCGATGCGCCGCGCGCGATCGGCCCCGATCCCACGGAGCCCCGCCCGGCGAGGCTGCGCGG